>JAYTTM010000262.1:0-2082 GCA_043745055.1 Chitinophagaceae bacterium
TCTTTTGAACAACAAATTTTTTCAATGCAATGAAAGCCCTAACAATAGCAATATTCATCTTTCTTGCTTTTGGGCTTTTTAAGATACTGGCAAGCATAGTTACACCATGTTCGGTAAAAGCATAAGGCAATGCCGTTTTAGGTCGCTTGTCAGGGTATGTCATCACAGATTGTGATGACATACTGCTTTCTCTTTTCAATGCAACTTCTGATGAAATCACAGTTTGTGAAGTCATATTTTTTCATTCCTTTATAGTAAGTCGGAACATAAAATCTTTAGGGAAACTTGCTGCATTTCTTTTGACCGCTTGGTTGAACACTCTGGTCTCTACCCCGTACAATTGAGCAAGGTCAAAGTCGAGCATGATTTTCTCACCTCTTACCTCATATATTCTGTCTTGAATTAGTTGTGCTTTGATCATTTACTTTCTCTTCATCAATAAATAATAAACCAATCCACTTACCCCAAATCCTACAAACCAGGCATAATTATATAAATGACTAATCCATTGCGGAAATGCAGTTGCTGAAATTACTTTTATCTGCAATAAAAACCCCGGCCCATTAGGAATGATACCCAGCAACAAGGCAATAATGGCCTTAAAATTAAATCCTTTAGTATAAGTATATTCACCTTGTTCCCTGTATAAATCTACTGCATTCAATTCTTTTTTTCTGATGAAAAAATAATCTACAATCATGATACCACCAACTGGGCCCAACAAACTGGAATATGCAATCAGCCAGGTAAAAATATAGCCGTTGGGATCGGCAATTAATTTCCAGGGGAAAATTAACACACCAATAATTCCCGTGATGTAACCACCCATTCTAAAATTAATTCTTTTGGGAGAAAGATTTGCAAAATCGTTTGCAGGGCTTACAATATTAGCCGCAATGTTAGTGGCCAATGTTGATATGATAATACCGATCATGGCAAAAGTTGCCATCAGTTTACTATCAAACCTGCCCGCCAGTTTTACAATGTCCCATTCTGTTTGTCCGTAAATAATTGCGGTGGACGAAGTAACGATAACACCCACAAAAGCAAAGAATGTCATCGATGTTGGTAAGCCAATTATCTGCCCGTTTATTTGTGCCTTTTGCGATTTTGCATATCGTGTAAAGTCTGGTATGTTTAAAGACAGTGTTGCCCAAAAACCAACCATACCCGTTAGTGCCGGAAAAAAATAATGCCAGAAATCTGAAGTGTTTGCAAATTTTGATGGTTGACTTAATATTGACCCCAACCCTTTTGCAGCTATTATTGCCCAAGCCAGCAAAGCCAATGCTGCAATGGGTAAAAAGAATGCTTTAAATACCAATAATTTCTGAATGCTATCAACACCTAAATAAATAATAAACATATTCAGCGCCCAAAAAATTAAAAAACAAATCATGGGTAATGCCTGCGGAAACAAAGAGCTGCTGTCTATTTCAGCCAATGATGGATTCCAGGCTCTTAAAATATTATAGAGTGATGCGCCACCAATCCATGTTTGTATTCCGAACCATCCGCATGCAACAATTGCCCTCAGCATTGCAGGAATATTTGCTCCTTTTGTTCCAAAACTTGCCCTCACAAAAACCGGAAAAGGAATGCCATATTTTGCACCTGCATGTCCATTTAAAATCATTGGAATTAAAACAATGCAGTTACCCAAAAAGATAGTTAGGATTGCTTGCCACCAATTCATTCCGCCACCAATCAGCGAACTGGCGAGCATGTAAGTTGGTATGCACAGGCTCATGCTAATCCATAACGCTGCATAATTCCAGGTACCCCAGCTACGATTTTCTTGTGGGATAGCGGCGAGGTCATCATTGGTTAATGAATTAGCCTCCCTGCCCTCCGAAGGAGGGTTCTTGGAACTTAATATATTGGAACTTTCACTATTCATTAAGCAGTTACATCTTTAAAATTCATAGACTTAAAAAATTATTGTTTATTCTTTTTAAAATGAAGTGAACACACTCCGCTACTTAGCAAGTTCTTAAAATTATTGGTCTGCTCTTAAGCCCCTTCTTCAGAGCGGTTGTGGAGACTTTCATCTGCAATTTTTATCGCTTCGCTAATAATTGC
>JAYTTM010000263.1:0-28156 GCA_043745055.1 Chitinophagaceae bacterium
AAAAAAAAGTTTTGTTAAAACAGGCAGTAAAATAAATTACTGCCTGTGTGGTGGTTACATAGATTAGTTGTTATAAAACCCTTCATCTATTTTAATACCTCTAATGATGTGTTGCTTTTCATCGTCCTGCTTGTTAGCACAAACTTTGATATTTACACTATCACCATTTTTAATGGCTCTTTTTTTCAAAATGTCTGCCTGCCGGTTGGCTTCATCCAAATTTGAAAATGTTTCCTGGTAGCCTTTAGATTTTACCTCATAAGAAGTATAAACGCTGCCAACCGCTGGAGCTGTTGCCTTAACGGTTTTTTTTGCTTTGCTCTTTGGAGCTACGCCATTGATAGAATCATTAATTTCAGTACCACTTACTGAATCTGTTTTTTCTGTGTTCATCGTTTTTAATTTATTTTTTAACCTGGTGCCCGGTTTAATGATTAAATGATAGTGTAGTAAATGGCACCGTTTACTATTGTTGCAACAATTATTTTACAGGCATAGTAAGTGCCAGTACATCCTTTTTAGAGTAGTAAATTTTTTTGCCGTTTTTCTTAAATGGGAGCTTTCCTTCTTTGCGATAGTTGTAAAGTGTCATGCTGCAAATGCCACACATAGCAATCACTTCTTTTGAAGTCATAATTGCATCACTATTATTATTGGTATTTTCCCTTAGCTGTGGTAAAAGCAGGTTTGCAACTTCTGTTGCAATATCTTTTAAACTGTATTGAGATAAGATGATTTGCTGCATATACATTTTGATTTATGTATAGCAAAGTACAGTTTGATAAAATATGTAAAAAAGTAAATCTTTTTAAGTGATATTGCTGTCTTTTGATGTTTAGTGGGGTACTATTTTGGTGGGGTGATAATAATTTGTAAAAAAAATATTTTCTTGTTGTGGTTTAGTGAGTTCTTTTAATGTTTTATTTATCTAAGTCTCTAATAATTCTTCTTAAAATTTTTTTAAGATTTTCCTTTGCTTCTTCATCATCATGGTATGATATATCTGAAAACGAATCAGAAATTCGTGGACTGTAGTTAGTTAACTGACTAATTAATAAACCCATTTTTGTATTGTTTAAATTAATGACTTTTTCAGCTCTAAGGTGATTGAACAATAACAATAATCCGTTTTTATCTAATATACTGTTTTCAATAGGTATATCATTTTTAAAAAAAGTTGTGTTTAAAACTGTCTCTAAGGTGAGCTCCGATATTTTTTCATCAATAAAGCCAATTACATCAAAATATTCTTCAGCATCTTTAATTTTAGAAATATCGTTGTTAATCTGTGAAGAATATATAACTCTCATTGTAGATAATCTTTTTTTCTTTTCATCTCTTTTCAATTTATCATTAGTTAATATCTCTCTGTTGATATACTGAATGCAAAGTTCAAGAGATGGCTTGTAGTTGTAAGCAAAAGTTTTATAATCCTCTGTACCCATTTTTTTATTTATTACTAAGTTTCATTAATTCAGTTTTATTGAAGCTGTCATCATTTTGAATGTAGCGTTCCATCATTTTAAAAGTTTTGTGGCCAACTAATTTTTGCACCACTTTGGGGTTTACTCCCTGCTGTACGCAGTTGGTTATAAAGCTATGCCTGGCAACATGCCAGGTCATCATTTGCCAGGCTTCATAAGTTGTTGAAATTATATCACTGCCTTTTATTTGTTCATAATTAAACTGCCTGTTGAGGTTGGCCAGTTTGCCAATTTCTTTTAAATATTCGTTTCCTTTTTGGTTGGTAATTTGTGGCAGCTCCTTTTTGTTATTCCAATATTTATTTAAAATCTCTTTAAGCTCAGGGATAACAGGGATGGCAACTTTTGTTTTTGTTTTTTCTGTAGTTTTTATAATAGATCCGTTTTGAAAATGTACGGGCTTTAACGAGTTTATGTCGGAATATCTTAACCCTGAATAACAACCAATCAGAAATAAATCTTTTATTTTATCTAACCTTTCATTCAATTTTAAATTTGCAATTATTTTTATTTCATCATACTTCAAAAAGAAATGGTCTTTACCATCCTCATTTATTACTTTCCATTTTTTAAAATGCCAGGCATCGTGATAACCTTTTTCATTTGCCCAATTCAAAAATATTTTTAAGTTTTTTATGTGAAAGCCAAACGCATTGTTATTCATAGAAAGTTTTGCCCGGAAAGCCTGGTAAAACTCAATTGTAAAATCATTGAAAGTAAAAGGATGCTGGAGGGTTTTTTCGTACGTTTTTAAATGCTGCAATGTTGTGTTGTAACCTTTAACCGTTCGTGGAGCTTTACCAGCTCCATAAGTTTTAGTAAAAATTTCAAATACGGCTAAAGGTGCGGATGTAGGATTTTCTTTAGTGGTATTTATCCAGTTTAATTGGGCTAGGATAGTTTCTTTGCTCACTGGTCTTGCTGTACGCTCCAGTTTTAAAATGATCCTTTCTATATTGTTTTGCTGGTCCTTAAATATTCCGTTGAACTCATCAAAATTTGTCCTGGTCCTTCTTACTCTTTGGTTTTCTTTATCCCAATGTTTTTTTTCAATGTTATGGCCGGTGGTAATTCTAAAACGTTTGCCTTTATAATGTATGGAATGAAAAATAATAACTGCTTTATCAGTACTACTATTATCAAGATTAAGGTTCAATTTTGCGCCCATTTTGCAGGTTGTTTTCTCTATCACTTACAAAGTAGCTGACAGTTTTTGCAGAACATCTATTTTATCCAAATTTATTATTTTATATCCAAATTGCTACAAATCATTTATTTATAGTGTACAGTTGAATAAAATTCAAAAAAATTCGGTAAACTAAAGGTATTCCTTTCGTGGGCACCAAAATAAAGCGCTGTAATTGTACAATTACGGCGCTTTTCTATAGTACTGTATGCCTACAGGAATGAATTTTATAATTAAGCCCCTTACTGTTGATGAAAACCAATATTATTTAAAGTAAGAAATTCTTTGATAATGTCAACATGCACACAATGCCCTACATGTAAAAAAGGTTGATTGGTTACTTTTATTTTCTTCCCTTCACTTGTTATCTCCTTATTTTTCATATCAAAGCCTAAATGAAGATGATTGGTGGCATATTGCATTCCATAAATTAATCCATTGATATCAAACAGTGGTCCCCCGCTTTGACCTTTAAGTCCGGGTGTACTCATTTCAATTCCAACAATTTTACTGCCATCTCCTAAATGCCTGGTAACAATACCATCCAACGGAAAGGCTGGCGTGCCGGCATTTCCAGTTGTTGTAAATGCTATGTTATCCGTTGATGGATGGTACTGAAAATTATTGAATTCAGGAAATGGATAACCGTATCTGCATAAATATTTTCCTTGTTTAATATCGCTACCGTGTTTAATGAAAGTAGCATGAGAATTATATAAAATCTTATTGTACCCGTTAAATTTTAAAATAGCTAAATCCAGTGTTGGGTGTGCAATACAATCAATCGTTGTTATCGTGTCAAAAGAATCCATAATGGTATTCATGATTTGAATAACACTTTCCTGTTTTATCAATCCATACGTTGCTTCTATCGCAGCAATTTGCTTTTTGTATTTGCCATCTATTTTTGTTCCAAAATAATCCTTTTCTTTTTTAATTAAACTGTATCGCTGATTGATAGCTTCCGCATTTATAATATTCTCTGCAATATGCCGGCAGGTAATGGCAATTCCCTGGTCATTTACAAAAAAAAGCGTACCTGTCCAGGGGGTTGCAAAGTCGTTACCATAATACCTTACAATGGTATGTATGGGCCTGGTAAATTGTTGAATAGCTTCAATAGCTTTTATAAACATGTTACAATTTTAGTTGTAAAATTTTTATTGTCCAATTAAGTTTTTGAAAAACTAACTACACCTCTTCCCTGGCAAGTCTCTGCCCAGATTTATACACAGGCTTTGCAGGACTCGCCGCCTTACAATACTGACTTCTGTCCTTGCAGTGATTTCACTTAATAAACTTCAAATAACAAAGCAGTAACTGTAAAACCCCACCGTTTAATAAAGCTTGTAAAGAAATACACTCATCCCCACATTTGAAAACAAGTGGTTTTCAAAGATGGATTACTTTTACTTTAAAGCATTTTTTGCATGGGGTTTCTCCATAAAGAAAATTTTCTCTTTCTGTTCCGTCGGTGTTTTCGTTAGGATAAGCTTCAATTGCAACTACTGCCTTGGCGAAACCCCGACTTGTAGTACTGCCGACACTAAAAAGAAATCACTTGCCGAAATTTAAAAAGGGAAGAGCGAACGCAACTCCTGGAAAGCAAAGTTCATTCAATGGGTGTAAGCATGTGGGTGATAATTCTTTTCGTTAGCATGGTTACGCAGTTGTTTCTTTTTTGAATGAAAGTTACTGTTACTAAAAAACCGATGGAACTAAGTATGCAGATGCCGGGTGTTACATCTCTGCACAAAAGCCAATTGCCCTGGCATTACTGGGAAATGGTAGGGTGGTTTATAAGAGGAAGAAAAATCCTTGGAGTCAATGGTCAACTATTTCGCTCGCTGTTTTCATTACTTCGGCACCATCATTAATACACACTTTGTTACTTATCTTTCATTGAACAACATATATGACCACAATAAAGCCGAGGTGAATTTTTTAAAAAGCGTATAATAGCCTCCTGTTTATCGCAGGCTGTTGACCACCGCATTTAACTATTATTTTCTTCGTGATTGTGTTAGCCATTTTGCAGTTGGCACTTTTTATCTAGCTTTTTATTAGCTGTTTAAATACCATATAGACATATTGAGAACTGTCGCAAATGTTACCCAAAGCAGATAAGGCATTTGAAGATAAGCAGCAACTGGTTTTATTTTTTTAAAAAGTGTAATCATGTAGATGATTAAAAACCACATCAACAAAATATCAATTACAGAAACTAAAATTGTGTGAAAGGAAAAGAATAAAATACTCCACCAAAAATTAAAAAATAACTGAACGCCAAAAACAGTTAATGCCCTTTGCCGAAGTGCTGTTTTGGTTGTATTCCAAATTAGAAAGACAGAAACTCCCATGAGGATATATAACGTTGTCCAAACAGGTGCAAACAAATAAGCTGGTGGATTGAATGATGGCTTTGCCAATGTGCTAAACCATACTCCGTTCGTTTGATTGTTCACTAAAAAACCTGAGCCACCACCTACAACAAGCGGAAGGCTTAAACTGAAAATTAGTTTTAAAATTGTCTGACTGTTTAATTTCATGTGATTGTAATATTTCTATTTCCCATTTGCTATATATCCCACAATTCATCTCCAAATTAAGTTATTATTTAGAAACAGCATTTAGAGAGCAGGAAATCAAGTAGACATTTATTGAACTGTTCCGGTTGTTCAAGATTTGAAACATGTCCTGCATTCTCTATAATTTTTAAACCAGCGTCTTTAATATGCTTTTGCATAAATTCAGCTTGGGCAAGTGGTATTACTTTGTCTTCTCTGCCGCAAATAATAAGTGTTGGAATGTGAATGGCGTCTAGGCTGGAACAGGTTTCGGAACGCTCTGCCAAAGCAATTAACCCGGCGTTAATTATCCCTTTAGAATTTGCGAACACAATACTTCGCAAGTTTTCAACTAATTCTTTTTTATTGTTTAGTGAATCAGGATGAAAAACACTTTTAATAAATTTTTCATTAAACTCAGTTGCGCCATCAAGGTTAATTTGCACTATTGCTTTATAGCGATTTTCCTTTACTTCCGCTGTATCTGCAATGCATTGTGTATCGCATAAAATCAGCGCTGCAAAGCGTTCAGGAAATCTTTTTATGGCATTCAAAGCAATGTATCCACCCATTGAAAGACCGCAAACAATGGCCTTCTCAATATTTAATTTATCCATAAACGACACCAAATCTTCACTGAATAAATCAATACTTAGTGCTGTGTTTGCTTCCGTTGATTTGCCAAACCCCCGAATATCGAAAGCTATTACACGATAGGAAGATTTTAAGCTATCCAATTGACCTTTCCACATGGACTTATCAAATGGAAAACCATGAAGAAATATTATAGGAATATTTCCTTCCCCAACATCATTGTATGAAATGGTAACATTTTTTATTTCTGTCAATAAATTTTGATAAGAATTATCTGATTCCATGGTTATAATTTAGGTTGTTGGTAAATTTTCAACTTTATTTGGCTGCCTATTTTTAGGATGATTACTCTCATATTTTTCAAATAAAACTAAAAGTGAATCGTAATAGGATGTTAAGGTTTTAACGGTTATTTCCGGATTTTCCTGACAGGGAACAGTTATAGGCATTTCATTTAGATATTTCAGTAATTCAGGATCTTTTTCTCTGATATTGTTAGTTAAACCTAAAATCATTTCGTTTAATTCTAGTTCTGTTTTCATTTTATTTATTTGAATTATTGATCGGTAATCAATTCCTTGTATTTCTCTAAAATGATTATAGTTTTCAGTTGCTAAATGCTGCCCTGCGTATTCACAGTACTATATTCAAAAAAATATTTACAGCCACAATATGTATTTGGGTAAAATTGGCATTTTGCGTTTTTTTAAGCTGCCATTTTACCCATAGCTCTACATTCTTCGGCACATGTCCTGCACATTTCAGCACATTTTATACAATCGTCCATGTGGGTATGTTTCTCACATTCTTCGGCACATGCATCGCAAATTTCAGCGCACTCCTGGTAAAGCGCACCAATCCATTTGTTGCCCGAACTTAACATATTGGCGGCAGCGAAGCAGATAATTGCACATTCATGGTTGAGTTGAATGCACCGAATGCGGTGCGTTACTTCGGAGGAATGCAAACATTCGAAAGCGCATTGGTTGCATTCTGTTGCGCAGGCCAGGCAGGCTTCTACACATTTTTTAAAATTCTGATAATCCATTTTTATAAAAATTTAAAGTGAAGTAATTAAAATTTAGGCAGTTTATTTTGTTTAAAAAGAATCTTTTAATTCGCTGATGCGGATTAGTTTTTTGTTTACAAATTCATCAATACCCAATTCAGAAAGTTCTCTGCCATAGCCCGAACCTTTGGTGCCGCCAAATGGTAAATCAGCCTGTGTCCAGGTAGGGTGGTTGATAAATACCATGCCGCTGTCAATCTGGTCTGCAACCCGTTTTCCTCGTTCTATGTCTTGTGTAAAAACGGAGCCGCCAAGGCCAAATGGCGAATCATTGGCTAAATCAATTGCAGCCTGGTCATCTTTTACCCTAAAAAATGTAGCCACAGGCCCAAACAACTCTTCATAAAAAACAGGATTATCGGGTTGCATATTGGTAATAATAGTTGGCTCCATAAAAGCACCTTCTCTGTTTACCCGCTTTCCTCCCAACAAAATGGTTGCACCGCCATCAACCGCTTTTTTTACCTGCGCTGCTATTTGCTCCGCTGCTGCTTCACTGCTCAATGGCCCTAATTGTGTGTTAGCCTCCATTGGATCACCAACTATCAATTGAGAAAGTTTTGTTTTAAATTTTTCTAAAAAAATAGCTGCCACACTTTCTACCACAATAAACCTTTTGGAGGCAATACAACTTTGTCCGTTATTATTTATCCTTCCTATAACTGCCCATTCTACCGTTTTATCCATATCGGCATCTTCGAGTACAATAAATGCATCGCTTCCTCCCAATTCTAATACAGATTTCTTTAAATATTTTCCCGCTTCCGAGGCTAAACTGGCACCTGCAGCTTCGCTACCGGTAAGTGATACTCCTTTAATTCTCTTATCAGCTACCAGTGCTGATGCCCGTTTGCCGGATATCAACAGGTTACTATATAATCCAACAGGGGCACCTGCTTCTTTAAATAATTCTTCAATGGCTATACCACATTGAGGAACGTTGGAAGCATGTTTTACCAAAATGGTATTACCTATCATAATATTAGGTGCGGCAAAGCGGGCCACCTGGTAAAAAGGGAAATTCCAGGGTTCTACCCCTAACAAAACCCCGATAGGCGCATGCCTGATGAGTGCCTGGCCATCTGCAGGATTCAATATTCTGTCTGCTAAAAAACCCTCTGCATTAGTTGCATAGTAGTCAAAAATTTCAGCACTCAATTTAATTTCGCCTTGTGCCTGCGAAAGTAGTTTGCCCATTTCCAATGTAATCATCTTTGCAAGCATATCCTTTTTCTCTCTTAGTAAATCAGCAACCTTGTGCAGGATAGCTGCTCTCAATTTGTAATCCGTCTTCTTCCAGCTTTCATAAGTGCCGGATGCTTTTTCTACTGCTTCATTAACCTGCTCGTCTGTCATTTCAGTAAATGATTCAATTACTTTATTTGTTGTAGGATTAACTGTTTGAATAGACATGTTTAAATTATTTTTTTGATGAAAATTAACTTTGAAAATTACTTTGTAAAGGTGGCCATTGTTGTCTTCAAAAATCTTACACAACCTTTTTAAAAAATTGTATTATTCACACATCTGTTAATCAGCTAAACCATATTTAAAAGTTTAAATGATGTAATAATCTTTTAAACTAAATACATCATCGTCAACTTACACCAGGTACTGTGCAGTTGCTGAAAAATTACATCCAACAACGCATGTACAAATTATACCAGTTAACTGCAAAGATGTTTTAGATGGCGTAATACATTCGATTGAGGTTAAGGACTAAGGATATTTTTTATTACAAAAGCAACCTGAAAGAATTTATTTAATGAGTACCAAACTCACTACCAGGCTAAATGCTGCCCGAATACATGCAAAGGCCCTGCGGTACTCGACACCCTGCAATGCCAGGGTATTTATATAGGTAAATTTCTTAAAAGAAGAATGAAATCCCTGTCGTAACAGTAATTTAGAGAAGGAGTATCAATTGTGACCAGGTTGAGTGACTGCCTGGGTTTAATAATTTTCTTAAACTTGGGAAGTGCCAAAAGTTTGGCTGGACAGAAGACGATTCGGAATTTGATGTATTTAGGCTAAGGGTTGACAAATACAGCCGATGGCGGGACTGTACTTTTGATGTTAAGCTTATACTTTTATCCAACAGCAGGCAGGTAAAGTATTGGTACCAGCTAAGAAAAGCATCAAATTTTCTCATCATCACCAATGCAAAACATTGGCGGCAAAAAATAATAAGCAATTAGCATTCTAAACTTAAAAAAAGATGGTCAAGATAATTTTTTTATTTCTTTTTACGCTCACTTCCATAATTGTTAATGGGCAGTCTGCATTCCACCCTACTGAAAAATATATGAGAATTTCTTCAGCTGCTGAGAGACTATATGGAGAAAGCAATTTTATAAAATCTGCTTTAACTTACGATACGCTCTTTAAGATATTTAAAAATAGCGGCTTTAGATTTGATAAATACAATGCCGCCTGTGTTTAGGCATTATCAGGAAATAATGATAAAGCCTTCTATTATTTACAGCAGGTAGTTATTACCAAAGAGTGGGTAAATCTCCCGAATCTCTTATCCGAAATGGCTTTAGCTACCTTACATGCCGACAAGCGATGGCAACCTCTTATTGATAGTGTAATACTTAGAAATAAAACTCCGGAAACTAAATTTAATAAACTGCTGATATCATTACTAAACAGCATTCATGAAAAGGATCAGAAAGACAGACTGCAAATTGACCAGATTCAAAATAAATATGGAATACAATCAAAAGAAATAGATTCGTTATGGGGAAAAATAAGACTTCAGGATTCATCAAATTTAAATCAGGTAATAAATATTATTGACAATCTAGGCTGGTTAGGGCCACCTGAAATTGGGCAACAAGGGGCTTCAACATTATTTTTAGTTATTCAACATGCTGATGCATCAACTCAGGTAAAGTATTTACCAATAATGAGAGCAGCAGTAAAAAAAGGAAAAGCTTTGCCCCAGAACCTGGCACTCCTTGAAGATAGAGTTTTAACGAATCAAGGAAAAAAGCAAATTTACGGAAGTCAAGTTGTCTATGATTCTAAAGGGAAAAATGCATTTCTCCCAATTGAAGACGAGGTTAATGTTAATAAACGGAGGGGGTCTGTTGGGCTAGGCCCGCTTGAAGATTATGCAAAATATTTTGGTATTGCTTACGTGTTGCCAAAAAAGAAAAAATAGCTTTATGTTCCGGCGATATTTTAACGTAATTCACCCAAAAGTGAGTTAAAGAGTAATCAACGTTTTATTGCTCAGCAGCAGCTCAATCAGCAAACAAAATTTGAAAAAATATTGATGTCACTAAACAGCTTTTCTTTTAAAAGTTATAGGGTTAGGCATTTACTTCGCAAACGAATATTGCTACGGCCTCGAATAAAAAGCGCTAGAAAATTTCAACATAATCCGTTAAGAAATCAAGGCTGTTTGAGCCGGGCATAAACTTCAATCCATTGAACTACTGTCGGCGAGTTCCGTGATTTTAGGATAATTTTGAAATTTTCAGCCTTTTTATTCGCAGCCTTGATTTTTTTTTCTTTTTTTATCAAGAAAAAAAGAAAATGAAGTATAACACTTAAGAGTAGTGCCTCTGCTAACTAAATGCCTAATTATATAACTTAATAAGGAAAGATGGGTATTCAAACAGATCCAACTCTTTTTCCCTGCTTTACCAATAAGAAAGTAATTAACACAGCACCGATTACATCAACCGAATAATGTACATGCTGTATCAAAACCATTATACCAATAGAAATTGCCGAAGAAAAGGCAATAATTTTGTCTGATTTTTTAGGCAGACACAAAGCTAGCAACAACATGTTTGATGTATGGCCAGAGAAAAAAAGATCTTTTGTAATAAACAATCCTCTACGTCCATAAGTGATGCTGGTTAAAGGATCTTTTAAAGGGATAAGGTTTATTGGGGGCTCAAGATGAACAAAACAGATAGAAAGCATTCTTGCAAAACAAAGAAAAATAGAAGAATACAATATAGCGAGAAATATTGCTGGCTGTTTAACACAACGATAAATGGCCAGAATAGTTGTAGACCAAATAATAATAAAAACAGGAACAGACAAGTCCCTCGGTACAAGGAACTCCAATACTAAGTCGTTTAGGATTATACCATTTTGCCGCTGTTCGATATACGAAAAGAAATAAGGGAAAAAGATTAGTATGGCGGCCTGAATTAATATACCGATTAATAATTTTTTTCGAAAAAGTGAATGCTCCATGGCACCACTCCAACTTATAATAACGGGATTTGGATATTGTATCTGTTCATGCACGGTGCAAAATTATATAGCTATTCCTAATTAAAAGCATTTAAAATATATTTTAAGGTAATCATAATTAAAGCCTTTACCAATAAACAAAAAACTGATGTGATAAGTTGCTTTAAATTAATTGGTTAGTTTGCCTAAAGCATTTAAAATTAAACGATACTGTCTATACTTTGCAATAGTAATATGGTAAAATTATCTGGATAGTTTATTTAAAAATTACAACCGGTTATTCAAGTACATTAACAACAGTAGGATACAATACAACAGACAACACAAATAAAATTCTACCATCAGCAATTGCGTCATCCGCATTCATAACAGCTGTAGTTTTGTATGTATCATCTTTGCAATTCATACAACCCAAAATGACACTTTCCTTTTTAAAATCTATTTTGCCATTTATTTCGGCTAAAATTAAACCAGAGTTGATGGCATTGCCTCCATAAAAATTAAAATTATTTTCATTTAATTTTCTTAGTTCATAAATAGACATACCTGCATGCACACCACTTTTTAACTGCCAGTTATTCTCTGCAACATACCTGTCGTAATCAATCTGGCTTTTCAACTTCTGCTGTCCTCCAAATAGTAAATTAGATATGGTGCGTTTGTTAAGTTCATCTACCCAAATAAATATTACCTGCCTGTTAGTATTTATAAACAAAACTGAGCAATTAGCTATTTCATTGCCCGAGAAATAATAAACATCCTTTTTTACATTTTCTTCTCCAAAATAATACATCAAATACTCATGAGATGAAAATTGAAGTAAGTCTTCGCCGTAATAAATTTCTTTAGCAGGTGGAAAATTTTTCACACTAAATAAAACGGAATACAGGGTTAAACTATCTTGGGTTGTTGCAAATGCAGTGGCAGTATATTCGTTGTGCTGGTATATAGCTGTATCGATCCCTGACAATACAGGCGCAACATTTTTAGAATACGTGTAAAAACCTACTGTTTTAAAATCTACCAACATACGCTTATACTCTGCAAGTACTGAAGTTTGATAGGTGAGTGTAATTGATCCTTTGTATTTTGTACTTAGTACATACCGCCTGATAGAATCTATTTGTGGGGAGTTATTGTTGGCGTACTGCTGCCTGCCTTTGTAAACTCTAATGGTGGTTTCTGTAAGCAAGCTGGTTCCGGAACGATGGAAGTCATTATTATTTAGCTGGTTTTCCAGTTTTTTTTCGGATAAGGTCAACCATTTCAATAATTTATCAGCAGAAAGTTCCTGGCTAAAGGATGTTATGGCAAACAAAATCAACAAAGTAATTATAAAAAATATTTTCATTTCAGTAACAACTTACATTGGTAATAAATTGATTTAATAATGAAGTGAATTGCTTGCTGATTATACTTTTTTTACTATCCCCGAATAAATTTATTGAGTATATTTTAGCAAAATCCGCTGGTTACAGAGTTAATTATTTTATTGAATTCAAATATACTATGAAAAATTGTGCCTTTAATAAGTACTGTATAATGTTTACCATAATCAATATAACTGCATTAAAATTATTTATTTTAAACAAATTCGTGAGCATACCATTTTTTATACTAACGCCTGCACCAATCTAAAAAAAGCTGCATTCCCTGTAACTTGGCATCATCCAGCTTGTATTGAATGTATTGGGTGTAATAAATATACAGGTTAAAATAGGTATATGGGTTAGCTGCTACCACTTGCTGCAGGTGTTGCAAGCCATAATTATTTGCATCATTAAAAGCGGATATAAATGGTTGGCTCATTGGTTTATTACTTACCCATGCTGCAAATACAAAGGGCAAGCCAGTGTGTAATTTCCATGCTTCACCCAAATCAAAAACAAAGGAAGAAATAGCCCTTTGTTTAAAGGCCCTGTCGCCAATTACCACTGCGGCCGTTGTTCCGTTAATGTGATTTAAAAAATCGGTATCAGCCTTTTTAAAAACTACCTCCTTTTTCCAGTAGTTTTTAAACAAATATTGAACCAGCTCTACAGAAGTGCGGCTTTGATAATCCAGCAAAACTGTTTCAATTTGCACCAGCGGTACCTCGCTGAAAAGGCAAACACTGGCCACAGCTCCATCAGCCGTGATGCCATAATCTGAAACAATAAAATAGTTGTTCATCTGTGGCAGGATGGCCACCGGTACAAGACCAATATCAATAGTTCCGTTTAATAATGCAGTAGCTATATTGCCTGGATGATCTATCATTAACTCAACCGCTTCTTTCATCATCCCTTTTTCAAACCCATACAACAATGGTTTGGTATTGAGATAACTTACAGCGCCTACCTTTATTTTTTGTTCATCTTTTTTATCAGTTCCAGTTCCGCTTATTTTTATCTCCTCCATATAAGCAAAGATAAAGGCGAATTTGTTTTAGCTGGTGATGGGGCGCATTTCAAAATATTGCTCTTTATTTTGGAATTAATGAATTGCCGTTTAGGCGTTAAGTCTTTGAGATATAAAAGAAATAAAATGACTATCGGTAATTAGGTGCAACTCCATTAAAAGAAAACTCTAGAGCCTTAGGCTCGTTTCTGTTTTGTAACAACGGATTTTAATTCGTTGTGCTTTAAGAAACCAACTATCTGAGAGCCGTAGGCTCGGCCCATATTGTTGTGTCACTAAATACAACTACGTGTTTTTAACTAATTTTTACCGCATTTATATAAGGTCCGAACCGAAGGTTCTTATAAAATTTTCTGTTACTTAATCAACGGGTAGAAACCCGTTGTTACAATATTAACCAGGGCAACGCCCCTTAGAGCCGAGTTGCGGATAGTCAATAGAAACAAAACGTCGTGAAGCCTTAACGGCAAAACTAAGTACCCCGTCGATGGTGGTAGTAAGCAGGCTTTTAAATGAAGTGTTTTAATAAATTGCAAAGGATATAAAGCTGGAAAATAAACCCTAAATTCTTTTTACAACAGCAGGGTATTATCTTTGTTGATACTCAAACCTATTATGCAATTAACTACGCTCACCGCTATAAGTCCTATCGACGGACGATACAGAGGCCAACTCAATCATTTAGAAGTATATTTCAGCGAATTTGCGCTTATAAAATACCGTGTAATGGTAGAGGTGGACTATTTTTTATTTTTGGGAGAAAAAAAGTTTATACAGATACCAGCAACTGTAAAAAAATCGCTGTTGGCTGCGGTAGATAACTTTTCATTGGAGGATGCACAGCAAATAAAAGACACAGAAAAAATTACCAACCACGATGTAAAGGCGGTAGAATACTTTTTAAAATCGGTGCTGGAAAAATGCAATGCCGGTAATCTAAAGGAATGGGTACATTTTGGCCTTACCTCGCAGGATATTAATAATACCGCCATTCCGCTAAGCTGGAAACAGGCTGTTGAATTAGAATACCTGCCCGCCATTTTAAACCTGCAGGCTTCTATTGGCAAACTGGCTATCCAATACAAAGATGTAGCCTTGCTGGCACGTACCCATGGTCAGCCAGCTTCGCCTACCCGCCTTGGTAAAGAGCTGATGGTATTTGCAGAAAGGTTAGAAAACCAGGTACAATTATTTAGCTATATCCCTTTTACTGCAAAATTTGGTGGAGCTACGGGTAATTTTAATGCTCACCATGTGGCCTACCCCAAATACAACTGGGTAAAATTTGCCAATGAATTACTCGAAAATAAATGGGGGTTGCAAAGGCAGCAGTACACTACACAGATAGAACATTACGATACACTGGCGGCACATTTTGATGCCATAAAAAGAATCAATACCATTTTATTAGATTTTTGCCGGGATATGTGGGCCTATATCAGCATAGATTATTTTAAACAAAAAACAAAAAAGGGTGAAATAGGCAGTAGTGCAATGCCCCATAAAGTAAACCCGATAGATTTTGAAAATGCAGAGGGTAACCTGGGTATTGCCAATGCATTGTTCGAGCACTTTTCTGCCAAACTACCCATTTCCAGATTGCAAAGAGACCTTACAGATTCTACCGTATTAAGAAATATTGGTGTACCATTTGCCCATACCATACTTGCAGTAAAATCAATTGAAAAAGGATTGGAAAAACTGGTACTGAATGAAAATAAAATTAAACAGGATCTTGATAGTAACTGGGCTGTAGTTGCAGAAGCCATTCAAACTATTTTACGAAGAGAAAACTATCCGCAACCCTACGAGGCCTTGAAAGATCTAACAAGAGGCAAGGCAATAATTGACAAGGCAACCATCCATACTTTTATCAATCAATTAAAAATACCCGTTGCTGTAAAAAAAGAATTGAAGGCTATTTCGCCGCACAATTATGTAGGGATGGTTTAGTTTAAGTATAATAATATTTGCCCAATATTAAGCCTGTAAAACCACCTCATTTGCTTACGTTATTTCCAATTAAAAACCACCTGCTAATTACCTGTATTGTCTGCTGTTGCATGTTTTCATCAGGCTTTGCACAAATCTGCAGCGGCACAATCAATATTGTTTGGCAAGATGATTTCGGTAGCGGCATCCCACAAAAATCTCCCCTGCCAAACCCACACATTACCAATGGTTACAAATACCAAAACAACGGAGTTGAGCCTGGAAACTTCACCATTGTAAACAGGTTCGATTATTTTAGTTCCTGGCATGTAATACCTCAAGATCATACGCCCAACGATAGTAATGGCTATTTTTTGGTAATTGATGGGAATAATGATGTACCCATTTTTTATGATGTACTGGTTGATAATATTTGTCCATTTACACAATATTCATTTTCCACAGCAGCCATGAATATTGATAAGCCACAATTTCCATCCGATCAAACTTTTACTTTTATTATTTCCGATACCCTGGGCAATCAAATTGCAACCTGGTCATCACCTGTTTTACAAGCATTGGATAGTGCTGTATGGAAGCCCATGGGATTTAGTTTTTCCAGTGGTAACAATACCAAACTGAGGTTGCAGGTAAAATTTAACCAAACAGGTTTTAATGATTTTGCTTTTGATGATTTCCAATTCAGTGTTTGTGGGCCATTGCTAAATATTAATACACCGGTAACCGGAAATACCTGTACAGATAGTATTCCACTTTTTTCAGTATTGGGCAGTGGTTATGCCAATCCGGTTTATCAATGGAAAAAGAAAAACGCAATAGGAATTTTTGAAATTATACAAGGAGCAAATAATAAAAATTATGTTGACCGGGTGCCGGGTGATTCAAACTCATACAGCGTTTTAGTTGGGGATGGTTCACTCTCTTGTCCCATAGTTGCCAGCAAGCAGGTTAATCTTTCTGCTATAAAAAAAACATCTTTAATAACAAGTATCTGCCGGGGATTATCAATTGAAGGATATAACAAAACCGGTATTTATATCGATACATTAAAAACAGTTGGCGGCTGTGATAGCATACGAACACTAAACCTAACTGTAGTAAGTTGTACAGATGGCATTATCAATAACTATACACCTGTTTACAACATAAATCCCTGCATTAATACCATCACTACCGGAGATATTGTTGATTTCAATCCCGGCGATACCGTGTTGATGATACAGATGAAAGGGGCAACCATTGACTCTAATAATAACGAGGGATTTGGTTACATCTATGGCTATAATAACGCCGGCAATTTTGAATTCAATATTATAAAAAGCAAAGCAGGCAATTTAATTGAATTAAAAAATCAATTATTAAATCAATACGATCCCATGTTGGGAAGGGTGCAATTGGTAAGAGTGCCTTACTTTGATTCTTTCACCACTACCGATACATTAAGCTGCCTTCCATGGGATGGAACTATGGGTGGCATTGTGGTTTTAAATGTTGCCAACACATTAACCTTAAATGCTCCAATAGATGTGAGCAGGAAAGGATTTAGAGGCGGCGATATTGGAACTGGCTTTGGCTGTAACAATGCTGTATGGGCGGCTACCAGAGGTATTGGTGGCACAAAAGGCGAGGGCATTGCTGATTATTTTGCAGGGAGCGAAGCAGGTGGTGCAAGATTGGCAAATGGCGGTGGTGGTGCTTTTAGTGCCAACTCGGGTGCTGGTGGTGGCGGAAACTTTGGTGTGGGTGGTTTAGGTGGTATTGAGTACAATGGTTGTAACACCAACCTGCAAAGTATTGGTGGAGAAAACCTCGATTACAGCAATCTTAATAAAATATTTTTAGGCGGCGGCGGCGGTGGTGGCCAGCAGGACAATGGCTTACTGGTATTGCCCGGTGGCAACGGTGGCGGCATTGTAATAATAAAAGCGTTAACCATAATCGGCAACAATCAAAAAATAAGTGCCAATGGAGCAGATATTGCAACAGTTATAAGAGATGAAGGCGGCACCGGCGCCGGGGCTGGCGGAAGTGTTTTACTTTTTACAGAAAATTATTTGGGCCTGCTGAATATTGAAGCCAGAGGCGGAATTGGCAGTTCCAACTTCAATGAAAAATATCCTAAAAGATGCCATGGTCCGGGTGGCGGTGGTGGCGGTGGTTTTGCAGGCAGCAGTATACCACTACCTGCACAGGTAAATTATTTATTACAGGGAGGTACTGCAGGTATAATTTTAAACCCATCCAGCAGCTGTTATAATACAACACATGGTGCTGCCGATGGCGGCATGGGAGGTACAAGATTTGATTTTACTTTTCCTTTTAGTGTCAATCCTTTTGTTCATAATATTGATTCCGTTGTTATAAATGACAGCCTTATAAATTGTAACAGTTTTAAATTTTATGGTGATGCAATTGTAAATACAAGTGCTATACAAAACTGGCAATGGACATTTGATGATGGCAATAATGCAAACTCTCAAATTGCAATACACACGTTCAGCGATACCGGAAATTTCAATGTTAGACTGGTAGTTACAGATATACACGGCTGTACAGATAGTGTTAGCAAAATTATCCGCAGCAGCGGCGTTAACTACGATTTTACTTTTAAGCAGGACCTTTGCAATCCGCTGTTGGTTTCTTTTAAAATTAACGATAATAGTTTAACCGGCCCAAGTTGGAGTACAGGAGATGGGACGATTATAAACAACATTGCTGCACCTGTTCATCAATATGCCGATACCGGCAATTACCTTATTAAATTAGCC
This sequence comes from Chitinophagaceae bacterium, assembly GCA_043745055.1. Taxonomy (GTDB): domain Bacteria; phylum Bacteroidota; class Bacteroidia; order Chitinophagales; family Chitinophagaceae; genus Ferruginibacter. The sequence goes on from JAYTTM010000263.1 coordinate 18,243, forward strand.
ATACAAAACAGCGGTTGTATTGATACCATTCGTAAAAAAATAGCTATCAATTTCAGCAACAGTAATATTATTTTAACGCCAGATACTATTATATGCAAAGGATTTGAAAAATTACTGCGGAGCAATATGGACTCTACATTTAATTTTTGCTGGAGTCCCGCCAGTTTTTTAAATAACGCCGCTATAGCAAATCCTACAACCAATAATACAGTTCCAATTACCTACCGGTTAATAGGTATCGTAACTGAAAATAACCTGGTATTAAATGGAAATTTTTCTGCTGGCAACACTTCATTTTCAACAGGCTATACTGTAAGCAATACATCACCTGAAATTAACAGCGATGGGCAATATTTAATTGCAACTACTTCTTTAAACGCTGGCCCATCCGTTTCTAATTGTAATGATCATACCAATGGTGCCGGCAATATGTTATTAGTGAGAGGCAATGCTGTTTCAAACGCAACTGTATGGAAACAACTAACCTCGGTAGAACCCAATACTAATTACGTATTGAGTACATGGATACAATCATTGCAATCATCCAACAATACCCAATTACAATTTGCAATTAATGGAGTACCCATGGGTGATACCATTACTACAACTGCTACCACCTGCAACTGGAAAAAACATTGGATAATATGGAATAGCGGTAACAATACGGTTGCAGCTATTTCTATCGTAAATAAAAACAGCATTACCGGAGCCGACTATTATGCGCTGGATGATATTGAATTTTCAAAATATTTTATAAAGAAAGACAGCATTTTTATTGATGTACAATCCATAGTTGTTACTACCAATAAAGACAGCAGCATTTGCAATGGTGAAAAAGTACAACTACTGGCAACAGGTGCAGCAAAGTATGAATGGTTACCGGCAAAAGGACTTAGCGATAGCAGCATTGCCAATCCGGTTGCATCGCCAATTAACACAACGAGCTACATTGTAAAAGGCACCAGCATGGCAGGTTGCATAGCATTTGATACAGTTACCATTTCAATAAAACCATCACCTGTTGTAGTTAAAACAAGCGATAGTATCATTTGCAAAAACATCAGCATACAACTGCATGTTAGTGGCGGCACCAGCTATAGTTGGATGCCGGATAGTACGCTTAGCAGCAACAATATTTCCAATCCAATAGCATCGCCTACCGGTAATACAACCTATTTTGTTATAACATCAAACACGGCTTTTTCATGCACAAGTACAGACTCTATTAAAATATTCATAAGACCTGTAACCGTATTTACCATTTCTCCCAACTACTCGGTATGCCTCAATTCAAATGTACAATTGAAAACTAAAGGAGGAAATAAATTTAGCTGGGAGCCAGCCAATTTAGTGAATGACCCTACGGTTGCCAATCCAATTGCAAATCCATTAGCCACTACCCTCTTCAGGGTAAATATCAAGGATTCAGTTTGTAATGATTCGGCCTTATTAAGCACTACTATTTATACCATTGCATTGCCAAATCTTAGCGTATCCAAATCTAATAATATCGATTGCTTTGATCCACAGGCAACGCTTACAGTAACAGGCGCTAACAAATATATTTGGACAGCAGCTACCCAACCATTGTATTTAAATGACAGCAGTATAGCCATGCCACTAGCTTTTCCCAGCATTACAAAAAAATATTTTGTAACTGGGATTGACACTTTCACATTTTGCAAAAATACAGACAGCATTACTGTTTTGGTAAGCATTGGAAGTAACCCGTTATTATATATACCCAATGCATTTTCGCCCAATGGTGATGGCATAAATGATTGCTTTAAAGTAAAGCCGCAAGGCAGATTGAAATATTTTCAATTGGCCATTTTCAACAGAATGGGTAACCGGGTATTTTTTACAACAAATGAAAATGACTGCTGGGATGGCACTTATAACGGCCAGCTGCAGAATACGGGTAATTTTGTTTATTACCTCAAAATAAGAAACGAATGCAGGGAAAATGTAACAAGTGGAAATTTGTTGTTAATCAGGTGAAAATTGCTTGAGCATTGTTTAAGCTGGTGAATGTCAACTTAAAATAACCATATTGAAATTTAATATTTCAATATGGTTATTTTAATATCAAAAAACGGTTTATTTCTTAACACCTGCCTTGCTGTCCATCCTTCAATTATTAATTAGTATGAGCCTCAATATTTTCAATATTAGACTTAAACGTTCTCCTATTTACATTCAGGCTGGAACTTTTTTTATTACGCCCGCATTTACTGCTGGCTGGTAGCTTTTCATTGTATAATGCTACATCGTTTACAAATTCCAGCACTTCCGGTAATTTCAATTTAGTAATGTAATTCTTAGTAAGAAATATCCTCCTGATTCCTATTATTACAATCATAAAAACCGAATAGGCTATAAAAAAAGGAATAATAATTTCAACCTTTTTAAATGCTAAAAAAACAGCCATAATCAATAATTGAAATCCTAGTCCGTATATGGACACGATATTCATAAACCAGTTAGGAAAAGATTTAATTTCAGCTGCCTTTCTGTCCAGGGCATAAATAGTACTATCATAAATTCTATAGAAAATAAGATAAAGTGTAAATAAAACATTGACACTTTTTTGACTTTCACCCGGCAATGCTTTTGGGATAATTGTTTCAAAAATTTTGCTGGTAGCATCACCTCCTGCAGAATTATTCCGGATAATAACGTAATAATAATTGTATAAAGTTCCCTGTAACTGAAAACATATAAAGGCTGATAATGTTAACCATAAATTTGCCTGAGCTACCATACTTACAGCCAGTAAAAATAAAAAATTAAGGATGATATCAAATACAGAATCAAGATATCTTCCGGTATAAGAAGGGGTGTTTTTTACCCTTGATAATTCACCATCAAGCGCATCAATAATTGATTTAAGAATAAGAAAGCAACCTGCAGTAAGATAATACTGGTTGAGAATACAGTAAACCGCAACAAGGCCACAAATACCAAAAACTACCGTTATATGTATGGGTGTAATTTTGGAATTCTTCAGGCGTTTTGCTAAAGTAATTGCAATGTATCTTCCATAATCTGATACATCAAGGAATTTTTTATCGTCGGAAAGTTTTGACATAAATAAACAAAGAAGAAATACGAATACTGTAAAAAAACAAATCAGTGTATTTGCTGAATTATTTTATTGCAATCATTTTATTTCAAATAATAAGTGAGATGTAAAAATTCTGCTATTTTTTATCAATATAAAAATACAATTTTCTTTAACCTGCAACAACAGTTTAATTTAATTTTATTTTTTTATTTTACGTAAGCAGAGCCTGTAAACATAAGCGTTTATAATGAATATTGGTGTAATGAGAGAAACTAACTACCGGTATAAAGATGATTTTTAAAACAGTTTAAAATTATATAACAGGATTAGTTATAAACCAGATTTTTAATAATTTTTGTGCCTATGTTAAGCCACTTGATATATATATCAATAAAAAATAAAAAGAATAATTATCATTTAGGATAGAAATAGCTAATTAAGTTACTATTATCATTTTTAAGGATTGCAAAAACTTTTTATACGGGAAGTTAATTGAAACAGCCTGTTTACTGTTTTACCTTGTATTTTTTATTGATTTTAGGATCGTTGAAATACTCATCTAATTCTTTAGGGCTGGTATTTTCTTCTGCAATGGGTATGTCTATTAATTGAATTTGAGTTTGTTTTAATTCTTCCTTTAACTTCCTAGATTTGTTTAAAATTTCCGGGTCTCTTTCACCAATCAGCATATTATCCGCCAACAAATATTCCAGTCTTTTTATACTGCTCCGTATTAAGGTGGCGGTATTCTGATCGTAATTATTAAGCGGCGCCGCTGCTTCTTTTACAGGCACCAATGCCACTCCTATACTAGGCATTATCTTAGATGCGGCCTGGTGGTTATCTCCTGGCAATGAGGAAAGTACAGCTCCGCTTAATACAGTTGATGCAGACACAAGATCGAAGGTTGTTCTGGCAGATTTATTTTTTTTTATTTTTTTATCAACCAGCCTGAAACTGCTTTTCAATTGAACCACATATTTCTCAACATCCAACCTTAGTTTTTCAAACTCCAGTAATTGCAGGGGATAATTGATGTTTTCTCTTACCACTATTAAAATGACAGCAGTATCTGTATTGTGAAACTTATTGGTTCCGATAAAAAAAAGCTCCAGTTGTTTCTCTTTATTTTTATCTGCATCTTTTACAAAATCAAAAGGAGCACACCAGGTAAAATCATCATTGCATTTATTAACGGGGGTTAACGACTTAACAGGATAATTACTGAGGTAAGTAATTTCTTCTATCGGGAAGCTTCCATTATCACACTGCAACTTAAAGCTTACCGTATCGCCTTCATCAATATAAAGTGTTTTGGTTACTGTAGGTTTTACCTTGGAGGGAATGATCTCCGTATTATAAAAAAGCAACGTAAAATTGGTGTCCACACGGTCTTCAGGATTATTCAAATTTTGAACTCTTAAAGCAATTTTATACTCATAATCATACTTTAGCCTGCCACTTAAAAAATAAGACTTTTCAGCCTTAAAAGTGAGGGAACCATTGTCTTTATTTATTTTAAGGCCAACGGGTGAACTCTTTAAAAACCAGTAATATTTTTCCTGCTCTTTGTTGATTTCGTACTGGTATTTTAGGGTTGAATCCACATGCAAAGTGAAGTACGGATTTAAGTTTTTGATCCGCAAAACTGAATCTGCATGATTGACTACAAGTGTTGTATCAACTTTAATCTGGGAAAACGATTTTGCAAAAAAGAAAAACACACAAACGAAAGCTACTGCTTTTATTTTTATCATATTGGATGTCGGTATAAGAATAAGTAAAGTTAGCCTTTAAAACTATAAGTTTTTTTGATGGATTTGCATTTATAGGATTTTACTGGTTATCTACTTTTCTGTGCCATTATCCTATTTTCTCCAATTTTTACTTTTTTTTACTTGAGACGTATTCAAATTTCCATTAACGGTAAAAATAGTTATAAATCATTTGTTACATTGGGCAACTAAACTCTCTTACCAAAAACTCTATCGCATGAAAAAACTAAAATCGCTGGCATTGCTCTTGTCAATTGCAACTACCATTGTACAAGTTCGGGCACAAGCCACCTTTCCTGTAAACGATATTGCCAACCCCAAAGAAGGCTGTTACGCTTTTATCAATGCCAGCATTGCAAAAGATGCAAAAACCTTTTTACAAAATGCAACACTTGTAATAAGGCAGGGAAAAATTGAAAATGCGGGCAACAATATCAACATTCCAACAGATGCCGTGGTGATTGATTGCAAAGGCAAATACATTTACCCTTCGTTCATAGATTTATTTAGTGATTATGGCATAGCAATACCTCAAAGGCAAGGTGGTGGTGGCTTTTCCTATGTGCAACAAATAACTTCTAATACAAAGGGCGCTTATGGCTGGAACCAATCCATCAAAAGCGAAACTGATGGTTCAAAAATTTTTACAGGAGATGATGCTAAAGCAAAGTCTCTTAGAGAAATTGGATTTGGTGCTGTATTAACCCATCAAAAAGATGGAATAGCCCGTGGAAGTGGTCCTTTTGTTTCGCTGGCATCACAGCCTGATAATATGGTAATGTTAAAAGAAAAAGCAGCCGCATTCTATTCTTTCAATAAAGGTACCTCTGCTCAAAATTATCCAAGTTCTCTTATGGGGATAATTGCCTTGCTCAGGCAAACTTATTTAGATGCAAAATGGTATAAAACCAATCCTACAAAAGAAGGCGTAAACCTGTCTTTAAAAAGCTGGACAGATAACCAAAACTTACCACAAATATTTGATGCCAGTGATAAATGGAATGATATACGTGCGGATAAAATTGGAGATGAATTCGGCGTTCAATACATAATTAAAGGCGGCGGCAACGAATACCAGCGCATTAAAGAAATTACCGAAACCAATGCATCATATATATTAACATTGAACTACCCTTTACCGATGGATGTAGATGATCCAAATGAATTACGCATGGTTGGGTTAGATGATTTAAAACATTGGGAAATGGCTCCGGGTAATGCTGCTGCATTTGAAAAAGCAGCAGTTTCATTTTGTCTTTCTTCAGCAGATTTAACCAGCCCTGCCGATTTTATGCCTAACCTGCGTAAGGCAATTGAATATGGTTTATCTGCTGAAAAAGCATTGGATGCTTTAACAAAAACACCTGCTACCTTATTGGGCATGTACGATAAAATTGGCAGCCTTGATATTGGTAAGATTGCAAATTTCATCATCACATCCGGACCAGTGTTTGAAGAAAAAACAGTGCTGCTGCAAAACTGGACACAAGGCATTAAAAATGCAATAAAAGAAGATGGCTGGTACGATGCTAAAGGTGCCTATAAATTTACAGCCAGTAACGGAAAAACATTTTCGATTGACTTAAAAGATGCTGCTGTAGCCAGTTTCATTAATAAAGATACGCTTACCGGTAAATACAGCTTCGATGGTAAACTGGTAAAAATGAGTTACACAGAAGGAAAAGATTCCACAGCCAAAGAAACCATTTTAAGCGGTGTTGCCAATGGCGACATATGGAATGGTACCGGACAAGATGCTAACGGAAATACATTTACCTGGTCTGCCATATTTGATCATTTGCTAAAACAAAAAACAGATAGCGCTAAAATCAAAACACCTTTATCTACAGGAAAAGTGTTTTATCCTTTTTTGGGAATGGGCTTGGAAGAAATGCCTAAAACTGAAAACATCTTAATAAAAAATGCTACCGTATGGACAAGTGATGCAGCCGGTATTTTAGCAGCAACCGATGTATTGATTAAAAAAGGAAAAATTGTTGTAGTTGGCAAAAATCTTACAGATGTATCTGCTAAAATAATTGATGGCACAGGTAAGCATTTAACAGCGGGCATTATTGATGAACATTCTCATATTGCCTGCGCATCTATAAACGAAGGCGGACAAAGTGTAACTTCCGAAGTGCGCATTGGAGATAACATCAATCCGGATGACATTAATATTTACAGGCAGTTGAGTGGTGGCGTTACCACATCCCATATTCTGCATGGCTCTGCCAATACTATTGGCGGACAAACACAACTAATAAAATTACGCTGGGGTGCCAATGCGGAGGATTTAAAATTTGCAGGCGCTGATCCTTTCATAAAATTTGCTTTGGGAGAAAATGTAAAAGTAGCAAGACTAGCGCAAGGCAACACTCGTTTTCCTGATACACGTATGGGGGTAGAACAGGTGTTGACTGATGCTTTTCAAAGAGCTACTGATTACCAAAAATTATGGAAGGCTACTGAAGAAAATAATAAAAAGAAAGGTGCAATACCAACCGTTGTAAGAAGAGACCTTGAATTGGATGCATTGGTGGAAATAATGAATAAGAAAAGATTTATCACCTGTCACTCTTATGTACAAAGCGAAATAAACGCAACAATGAAAGTGGCAGAAAAATTTGGTTTTCCGGTAAACACTTTCACCCATATTTTAGAAGGCTATAAAGTGGCAGATAAAATGAAAGCCCATGGCGCAAATGCTTCTACCTTCAGCGATTGGTGGAACTACAAAATGGAAGTGCTGGATGCTATACCTTTTAATGCCTACATTATGCAGCAGGTTGGCTTAAACGTTGCCATCAATAGTGATGATGCTGAAATGGCCCGCCGCCTTAACCAGGAGGCTGCCAAGAGCATCAAGTATGGTGGCATGAGCGAAGAAGATGCATTGAAAATGGTAACCATCAACCCGGCAAAAATGCTGCACATTGATGGCCAGACTGGCAGTATAAAAGTGGGTAAAGATGCGGATGTTGTTTTATGGAGCGATAACCCGTTGAGCATCTATGCAAGGGCAGAAACAACTATCGTGGATGGCATTATTTATTTTGACAGAGAAAAAGATGCGGAGCTGCACAAACGCAATCAGGTAGAAAAATCAAGACTGATTCAAAAATTAGCCATTGCTAAAAAAGCATCCGGCGCAGCAGGAGATAAACCGGGAAAATTTCAAAAGCCAACACCAAGATATGAGATTATGCATACTTGTATGGATCATTACCACAGTCATGGATTATTAACAATTGACAGTGAAGAAGTGGAAGGCAATAATTAATTATTTTAAAAAAAATCAGCAATGAAAAAACTATTTATATATACCATTTGCATGGGAAGGTTAATCAACCTTACAGCACAGGAAACTATTTACCCGGCACCGCCGCAAAAAGAAACCATCGTGTTAACCAATGCCACCATTCATGTAGGTAACGGCCAGATAATTAACAACGGAAACGTAGTAATTATCAACGGCAAAATTGCTGAAATAAGTGCTGCCACAGCAGCTGGTAAAATCATTGATTGCAAAGGCAAACACATTTATCCCGGACTGATATTAACTTCAACGCAACTTGGCCTGATAGAAATACCATCAGTAAGAGCCACAGTTGATGGTACCGAAATTGGCGAAATGAACCCAAGTATAAGATCCATTGTTGCTTACAATACCGATAGTAAAGTCATCAATACCTTACGCCCCAACGGCATATTACTTGCCAGCATAAATCCTGATGGTGGATTAATTTCAGGCTCCTCATCTGTTGTACAATTAGATGCCTGGAACTGGGAAGATGCGGCTTATAAAACAGATGCAGCTATTCATTTCAACATGCCTTCCTTACTGCCTCTCCCCCCACGTACCCGTGTTGCTGGTGCTATACAACAAACAACTGTTGATCCGGTAAAAAAAGGATTGGAGCAAATTGAAAATGTGAAAATGTTTTTCAGAGAATCAAAAGCGTACCAGGCTGAATCCGTACATGAAAACATCAATTTAAAAATGGAAGCAGTTAGAGGGTTGTTTACAAAAAAACAAAAGCTGTTTATCCATTGCAATATTGTAAAAGAAATGTTGCTGGCAATTGATTTTGTAAAGGAGTTTGGCTTTGATGTGGTGTTAGTGGGTGCTGCTGATTGCTGGCAGATTGCAGATCTTTTAAAACAAAATAATATTGCAGTAGTGTTGAACCAGATGCACAGTCTGCCTACCATGGTAGATGATGATGTGGATCAACCATACAAAACCCCTGCCCTGTTGCAGAAAGCCGGCGTATTGTTCAGCATCAATGATGAGGATGGACAAACAAGGCATCGTAACCTGCCATTTAATGCAGGCACCGCTTGTGCATATGGTTTAAGTAAGGAAGAAGCACTGAGCGCCATTACTTTAAATGCTGCTAAAATACTTGGCATTGATGCAATCACCGGCTCGGTAGAAATAGGTAAAGATGCTAATATCGTTGTAAGTGATGGAGATATCCTGGATATGAAAAGCAATGCCATTTCCTATGCATTTATCCAGGGCCGCCAGGTAAATTTAGACAACAAACAAAAGCAGTTATTTGAAAAGCATAAATATAAATACGGAATAAAATAGTAACAGTGTTAGGTTAAGTGTGAATGGTCAATTGTGAATGGTCAATATGAAATATTTTCCATTTCTACAGGGTGCATTTAAAATTGTCGTAAGGGTTGTCAACCTTTCAAAAGCCTGCTTCAACTTAAAAACTCTTTTATGAAGGTTGACAACCCTTTAATACACTGCGACAATTTTAAATGCACCCTTTCTACATGCTTTATTTCTTATTCGATATTTATTATTTCTACGATGCCAGGGCGAGTGGCTGTATAGAATTGTGCTGCAACTTGAAGTACTCGCCGTTGTGGAACAGGCGGATGACTTTTGCCATTATATAACCAGCCGATGGGTATTAAATTCCCTGGCGGCTTAACAATTGGTTAAATATTTCTCTGGTAACAACTCCGGGTTTTCCATTGCCAATGGTATTACCATTTATTTTAAAAACCGGCAAAACCAATTTTGTAGTACTGGTTATAAATGCTTCCCT
>JAYTTM010000264.1:0-2080 GCA_043745055.1 Chitinophagaceae bacterium
AAGAACTTTTTCCCGCTTTTTTGTTTCGGGAGCGCAAAGATAACCCAGCACTTCTTAGTAACAAACTTTATTTAATTAATTATTGAAACTTTTGGGAAAATAATATTGACGCAAGCACAGAACTCAATACCGGTAGGCTTTAAGTTAAAATACTATTTCCATTTGAAAAAAAGAAATAAGAGAATTAATCATAAACCCTACAAATAATGCTTGATAATACGCCTAAATGCAATGCAGCATTTATTGAGCAATGGTGTTTTACATTTCAATATTCAACCTTTATTAAAAAAAGTCCTTTAGAGGGAACTGCAAAATTGGCCTGTGAAGAATCTTTTGACTCTATGATTTCACGGAAATTCTGTAATGAAATTTTACCTGTACCCACTTTTAACATAGTGCCAACCAATCCCTTAACCATTCCTCTCAGGAATCGATTGGCCTTTACCTTGTAAATGAATGTATCCTTATCTGCTAACCAGCTACTTTTTAATATCTGGCATTCAAATGATTTTACCTGTGTGTTTTTTTTTGAAAAACTACTAAAATCTTGGTATTCCATCAAGACTCCTGCGGCCTCATTAAGTTTTTGTAAATCGAGTTTATAGGGATAAAAAAAGGCCCGGTCAAATAAAAAAGGATTTTTTGACTGGTAGATGAAATAATGATATTCCCTGGATTTTGCACTGAAACGACTATGTTGATCTGCAGTAACCTCGTATAAGCTATTTATTACAATATCCCCTGGCAAAAGGGCATTAAGACTGCCTAATAATTTTGCCCCTCCTAAAATATTGGTTGATAAATTACAATCAAAATGAAAATAATTACAAATTGCATGAACACCGGCATCTGTTCTTGAGGAACATGTTAATTGGATTGGTTCTCTAAGGACTGTTTTTAGGGCTGTTTCTACTTCATGCTGGATAGAATTGGCATTATTCTGTATTTGAAAGCCTGCATAGTTGGCACCATGGTATCCAAGTTCTATAAAATATCGTGACATAGATTTCTTTTACAATGAAATTATTCTAAAAGAAAAATTAATGACGAATCATTGCTTTGAATCTGCTTTTATAATAAGGATCCGATAATTGGTCTTCTAAAGTGGAAAAGTTGTGCGTATCCCAAACAAATTGATAGGCCATATCAAAGAAGGCATACCTATCTGATTCTTTAAGAAATAATGCACCTAAGTTTTTTACCTGTTCAGATGAAAAGCATTTGGCCTTAAAGCCTTTTTTTGCAATTTCAAGCATATTGTCGTCAGTTTTGGCTGAAGCCATTTTCTTTCTTAACTTCAAAAAATCATCATTTGATGCATTGGCTATACAATCAGAATTAATCATTAGCATTGATGACTTCTGGTTATTAGTAGTTGAATCAGCTACAACATCCCTTTTAGTAATTTCTGTATTTAAACCTTTGCCATCTTTTATTATATCAGTTTTGGGGTTTTGGTTGGCATCTACAGGAGACAATTCAATCGGTAAAAATTTTTCATCATGTTGTTTTTTTGTTTGCGAGGAAGTTGCTTCGGCTGAATTTCCTTTGCCTTGCTTAATTATTGCGCTACTATCAAATGGTTCATTAGCTGCAATTGGAGCATGTGCAAAATTTATTGAATCAGTGCTATTATCAGCAAGCCGGGGCTTTCCATTTGCTGAGGATTTTTTTTTTGTATAGGATATTTCTCCAATCAATGCAAGCGATTGATCACTTTTAGTGATTTCTGCAAGATGCAATTGCTCATCTTTTTGTTTCAGTGCCTTAGATACTTCAGCACCGGAACTAATAATATCTTTAGGAATATAAATATTTACAGTATCGGATTGTTCATTTCCTTTATCAACATAAACAATACTTACACCAGTTTCATCATTCGCTTCCCGAATTTTTTCAATTTCATTTTCTAATTTATTTTGACCATTTATTGACTTGTCCAGTACAACTATATTCGTTATAGAAGCAGTTTTCTGAATTGCTGCTTGCTCTATTTTACGTTCATTCGTCAACTGAGATGCTGATGAAGATGTATCTGTTTTTATTTCATCTTTCTTTTCAACTTCCTTTTTTAAAATTG
>JAYTTM010000265.1:0-2079 GCA_043745055.1 Chitinophagaceae bacterium
GATATTTTTGCCCATAGCCTCCTCCCGTGTCCAGCCATAAATTTCTTCTGCGGCCTTGTTCCAGTAATTTACTATACCGTTCATCTCTGTTGCCACAGCAGCCTGGCCAATGGTGTTTAGTAAGTTGGCTATAAATTTTATTTCATCTTCTGCAATTTTGCGTTCTGTAATATCCAGTACAATTCCTAAAAATCTTTTATTGTTACCTTCCGTCACTAATTGCAAATGAACTTCTACGGGATAAAGGCTTCCATCTTTTCGTTTATGATTGGTGAAAAATATAATTTTCTCTTTTTCATTATCTTTTAGCGGAGCAACAAGCTGTTTAAAAGAAGTTGCCGTAAAGCTGGGCTTTAAATCAAGTGGAGTTAATACTTTTATTTCATTTTCGGAATAGCCAAGGTTTAAAAGTGCCCCTTTGTTGACATAGCTAAATTTAAGTGTGTCAAAATCGAATATATAAATTTCATTGAGGCTGCTTTGCAATGTTGCCTGTAAACTATTTCTTTCTTGTTCGTCAATTTTACGTTGGGTAACATCACGCTCTATAGATATCCAATGGGTAAACCATCCATTTTCGTCGGCTACCGGGCTAACAGAAAAATTAATCCAGAATTCTTCTCCATTTTTTTTGTAGTTAACTGTAGTTATTTCACATGATTGCCAGTTACGCAGTGCTTTTGATAAACGTGCCAACTCATTTTTGTCGGATTTTGGCCCTTGTAAAATACGAGGCGTTTTACCTATAACTTCATCCGCAGTGTAGCCAGTCATTCTTGTAAATGCTTCATTTACATAAATTATTTTAGGGCCGGGTTTGTCAAAAGGTTCCGCTTCGGTAATTAATATGGCATCATTGGTATTGGTGATTACAGATTCTAATAACTTAAGCTGCTGCTCTTCTTTTTTCCGCTTTGTAATATCTGTGGAGGTAATAGAAAAGCCTTCAATCGTTTCTGCATTATAAACCGGGTTAATGGTAAAACTAAACCATTTTGTTTCGCCGTTTTTTCTGGTGTAAGCATAGTCGTACTGTAATATTTGCCCTGTTAGTACTTTTGCAATGTTATCCTTATAAATTATTTTTCTTGAATGGGGAAGAAAGCTATAAATGCTTTCGCCTACAGTTATTTCCTGTTCTATATTTAACCGGATTCTATCCTTTGCCTTGGTATTAAAAGCTTTAATAATTCCATTGATATCAGCAAGAATAAACCCATCGGAAGTGTTCTCAAAAATAGCTTGCAAGTTTAACTGAGATTGCTGTAATGCATTTTCTCTTTTCCTGGCTTCCGTTACATCCTGTGTTACTCCATGCAAGCCAATTTGGTTTCCGGCACCATCTACCCTAACCCTTAATTGTGAATATAGATATCGCACTGTTCCGTTTAATCTAACAATACGATGAAAGAAATCGGCATTACCTGCTGTAGATTTTACATCATTTATTTTTTGTAAAATTACATCAACATCTTCCGGGTGATTATAAGCAACCCATGTTTCAAAAGACTGCCTGTTGCTTGCTGGCTTAAGCCCATAAATATTGAGTTGTTCATCAGACCATATAGCAACACCCGATGCATAATCGAGTTCCCAACTGCCTATATTGGCAATGGCCTGTGTCTGTTTTAAATGTGATTCGCTTTTTATCAGCTTTGCTACAATAAGTTCCTTTTCGTTTAGCAGGCTATGTTTTACCAGCGCATTGTTAATAGCTGCCTGCAAGCGGTGCAGTCTGTCTTTTAAAATATAATCATCTGCCCCTTTTATAATCATATCTGCTGCAAACTCATCACTCATGGTTGCAGTAACCACTATGAAAGGTATTTTAACCCCGGTTTTATTTAGAATTATTAGTGCTTCATGAGAATTAAAGGATGGCAGCGTATGATCGGCCAATATAATATCCGGTGAAAAATTACTTAATGCTGCAATAAATTTGTCTTTAGTATCCACCACCAATATTTCGCAATCAGGTTTGCTTTTCTTTAATTGGCGGTTTATAAATATAGCATCGGTGCTAACATCTTCCAGGTGTAGTATTTTTAGGTTTTTAATCATTTTGGATAACTTTTTTTT
>JAYTTM010000266.1:0-7593 GCA_043745055.1 Chitinophagaceae bacterium
CCGTTGGCTCCGGCAAATAAATACAACAAACCTCCCAGCAGTAAAAACAATACCAATACGGATACCAATACAATTGCCAGTGTAATCACATTCTTTTGCGAATCAGCCAATCTTTTTACACTGATATTTTTCTGCATCATCTCCTGGTCAAGCCCAGTCATGGCAATCGTGATAAATGCACCACCAATTAACTGCTTAAGAAAAAAGCCCTTGCTGTTAAGGTCTGTATTAAAAATATGGAGGTAGCCTTTACTGCTCATTTGTGTAAAAGCCTCTCCTGCAGAGAGGTTTAGGCTGCTTAATATATATATAATGCAAATGATCAGTCCGCCTACCATCAGCGTAGTTTGCAGTGTATCGGTATATACAATTGTTTTTACGCCTCCTTCAAAAGTGTACAACAAAATCATCAGCAGTATCACTGCAGCCGTTACAATAAAAGGTACGCCCATTTTATCCAGAATAAAAAACTGTAGCACATTTATCACTAAGTACAAACGGGCAGTTGCGCCTACCGTTCGGCTGATGATAAAAAACAATGCACCTGTTTTGTAGGCCACTACACCAAAACGCTGCAACAAATAATTGTAAATAGATGTGAGGTTGAGCCGGTAATACAACGGTAACAAAACAAAAGCAATAACTGCATAACCAATTAAATAACCAAAGGCCACCTGCATATATGCAAAGCCTTTAAAATTGCCGCCTGCAAAATCTCCTACTCCGCCCGGCACACTTACAAACGTAACACCACTAAGTGAAGTACCAATCATTCCAAAAGCCACCAGCATCCAATTGCTGCTTTTATTACCAATAAAAAAAGTATCGTTGGTTGAATTTCGGGAGGTGTAGTATGCAACAAACAACAGTAAAACAAAATATAAGATAACAAATGAGAATAAAAGAATGGGAGACATGCAAAGTGGTTTACTTAAAATTAAAATTGAAAATAGAAAAAATATTTGTGTCTTTGCGATAATTAATTCTTTAAGTATATGAAGGCAAATTCAGTGGTAGTTTTTTGTGGAAGTAAAAGTGGTAAAAATCCTGTATTTGCTACGGATGCTAAACGATTGGGAAACCTTTTAGGGGCCCGTAAAATCCACCTGATTTACGGAGGAAGCAATCGGGGATTGATGGGCGCTGTAGCAGATGGTGTGCTTGAAAAAGGTGGAAGCGTAACTGGCATTATTCCTGAACTGTTAAATAAGTTTGAGCAGCAACACGATAGTATTACTGAATTGATTGTTGTAGAAAATATGCATGCCCGCAAACACCTGCTATATCAAAAGGCGGACGCAGCAATCATATTACCAGGCGGTTTTGGCACCCTCGATGAATTGTTTGAAATACTTACCTGGAACCAGTTAAGTATTCACGATAAACCAATTTATTTATTAAATTCCGGCGGGTTTTACAATGCACTTTTAGCACACATGGAAATAATGAAACAGGAGAATTTTTTATACAGTTCAATAGAAACAGCACTTACAGTCATCAGCAGTCCGGAAGAATTATTCAACGATACTGTAATTACTGGTCTTGCCTCCCCTGAAACAAAGGAATATTAAAACCTGCAACCACTACTGGCAATAAATTATTAAACCTATCCGTGTAGGGTGAATTTTTATTATTAATTACATCAACCGAAACAGAAAAATAATAATAGGGACTATTCCTAAAATTTCTGCCAATGGTATAACCGGCTCCTACCAGCAAGCTATTTGCGTCTACCTTCCTGCTTGAAGTATTTGCGCCAAAGCCAGGCAGGTACTTTTGAGTAATAAAATTGTGTTCAAATTGTAATGAAAGAAATAAAAAATTAACAGGAAAAAGTTTTGCAAAAGCACCCGGACCAATAATCGTTTGCCTGTATTTATCATTTGTATAAAAATCCCTTTGACTTGTATAAGTGTAGCCAAAGTACACCCCAGCATCCAGCCATTTTGCTACACTATACCCCAATTGTGGAGATGCCCCCAGCACCGTTACACCATTAAAAAAAGAAAGATTGATATTACCCCCGGAAAAAAGATAGTCTTTTCTAAATCCTTCTTTGGCTGTTTCCTCATCTGTACCAGTTTCCTTTTGGGCCACAACAGAAAGACTGCAACCTATTAATAAAATGATTAAAAAAAATGGCTTCATTGTTAACTAGTTTATGTATCAAAAAAATGAATTAGGAAAGTGCAAGGTTACAAAATGAGTGTGCAGTTTGAAATACTAATTTTACTAATTGCTTTTTACCCTGTTGTAAAAATCGTATAAAATGATGAGTATTTTAAAATTCTACAAGTTGCAATTTAGTTAACAATGTTAATTTACAAAACCATCTGTTGAATAATAAGTGCTCAATACAGTAAATTATTATGGACACTATTTTAACTGGTAAATTTTAATAACCATGCTAATAGCTATATAGAAGCTGCATCACTTACATTTGCAAAAAAATTGAATGAAGAAAATTATTGTTGCTTTAATATTTCAGGCATTTTTAATTACTGTTCACGGGCAATCGCTATCGCAGATCAAAAAAGAACTGGAAGCTACCCCTGACCCACTTGGCTATGTAAAATATAAACTGAAGAAAAAATATAAAGTTGATACTGTTGCTATCATAAGTACCACATCATTTGTTGGCCTGCCAGACAGTCTTGCTTACCGGGGTAAAACAGGCAAAGTATATGGCCCGTTTAAAGGAAATAACGTACTCATAAAAATTCTTGCAAAAGTTCCCAACACGTTTTACCATGTAAGCCATATTGTACTGGATACCGCTATCTTTAAAAAGGCATTTGCTGATTCGTTGGCCACCAATATCATCAACCGAATACAGAGCGGTAACAGTACTTTTGAAACTTTGGCCAGCACTTATAGTGCCGATCCGGGCTCTTCATCCAAAGGCGGCGACCTTGGGTGGTTTGTAAGAGGCGTAATGTTGCCGCAACTGGATAAAGCAGTAGCCGCACACAAAAAAGGCGACTTATTTAAGGTATGGACTCCGGCAGGATTACATATTGTTACAATTAAAGACAACCCTAAAAAAGATGATGGTTTTGCATTGTTCCTGAGGGTATTGCTTTAACTGGTTTTAATTGGGAATTACTTCTATAAATCTTTGAGTTGGCGCTGGTTTCGCAGCATTTCGCCAAATTCAATTTTCAGGGCTAAAGACGATACAGCCATTGCAATACGTTTAGCTTTGGTAACATCTGTTTTAGCACTCTCAATCCATTTGCTGTAGTAATGTTGAAAAGACAATGGTTTGCTTTTGAAAAACTCCAGGGCAGCGGGCTCGTCGGCAAGGCATTCCATCAATTCCTTGTTAAGTTCATACACACTTTTATCCAACAACAACTGAACTTCCAGTTTAGCACCTTTTCGTTTACCAATGGCTTTTCTCATGGCAGCATTCAAAGGCAATATAAAATTCCCCTGCCCCATTGGTAACAATGCAACCTGTTGAATAGTGTGCTCATCAAGTTTACCTTTTACCCTAAATGATTTTTTATAGCCCGGCAGCAATTGTTGAGCAAGTATTGCAGGAATCTCAATATATGTCCAGCCTGTTTTTTCTCCTTGCTTATTAAACTTTAATATGGCTGTAATAAATTTAATCATCAGGTGCTGAAAGTAAAAAATATTGCCCAAATCTGAGCATGATTTTTTATAATTCAGACTTTGCGAATTTCAATTTTTAGATATCATTAACCGCTAATTGGTTATTTTAGCTTTTATGAAAAAACAATTTTTCTGCTATATTGCTGGTATTTATATATTGATTGCCAATAGTGCATCTGCCCAAAACATTGTAAACCCATTTCAACAAGTAGATGAATATGTAAAATCATTGGGAAAATTGGATACACTAAATATGGGTACCATCAGCTATATTGTTACAAAAAAATTCCCCGGTAATATAGAAAAAGTAAGAGCCATATTTGACTGGATAGCCTACAATATCAGCTTTGATTGTAAAGCTGCAAGAAATAATGGCAATGAAAAGACCAATAGTGAGGATGTTTTAAAATTCAGAAAAACAACTGCTATGGGATATGCCTCGTTATTTCAGGATATGTGTAGTGTAATAAAAATCCGTTGCCTTACTGTAGATGGTTATGCAAAATACAGCACCGAAGAAATTAAGGATCCTCCTGAACAGTTTAATCATACCTGGGTAGTGGTGCAATTAGGGCAAAGCGAAGATAACTGGCATTATATAGACCCAACCTGGGGAAGTGGTTATACGGATGAAAAATTAACATTATTTACCCCATTTTATAATGACGCCTATTTCTTTGCCCAAAAAGCCATTTTTAATTTTCAGCATTACCCGGATAATAAAGCCTGGCAATTAGGAGGCGGGCCAAAATCCCAGAAAGACTTTTTTTCATTACCGTTAATTCAACACAGAGCTTACGAATTTGGAGTTACGCAATTTAGCCCTTCAAACGGACTCATAAAATCAACAACCCAAAAACCAGTATACTTTAGCTTTGCTACAAATGGTAAAATACCTATTGATATAGTGGCTCTGCAAATTGGCAGTGATAAAAAGAAAAAAATAAAAACGGTTGATTACACAATTAATAAAGGGATTGTGAGTTTTAACTACAAATTTGAGGTAGAAGACAGCTACCCTGTAACCATATTGGTTAATAATAAACCAGTATTGGGCTTTTGGGCAGAAATAATTGAATAGGCTAACCTTAACATACAAATAAAATAAACTTTTTTGTTTTTTGATAAACCCATTATTAAATTGTAGTTTAGTTTAACTCTAAAACACCAAAATTCAATAAACATGAACTTGATAAAAAATATTCAGGATTGGACAAATTCCCACAACCCCAAATGGCTGGCTCTATTTAGAGTGGCATTAGGTGCTGCACTTTTATTAAAAGGCGTGTCACTCCTCAACAATTTACCAGATTTTGGAAGATTAGTTGATGAGAATAACTTAACGGGATACAAAGATTTAATAATTGATTCAGTACCCTGGATACATATTGCCGGCGGGTTTCTGATTATCATAGGTATGTTTACCCGTTTTGCTTCGTTGATACAAATACCTGTATTATTAGCTACCATATTATTTATTAGTTCCAAACAAGGTTTCTTTTCTATTCAAACGGATCTTAGTATATCACTGATAATTATATTTCTATTGTTGGTGTTTATATTGGAAGGTAGCGGGCCATTATCACTGGCGGGCTATTTTAAAGATGAAGAAGAGGCAGAAAAAAAAGCTAATACTGCTGCAGACTAATATTATTTATCAAAAGATAGTACATAAAAAAGAAGCCTGAAGGCTTCTTTTTTATTTTACCTGAAAACGAATACCAACAAAAATCTTTGCTCCCTGCATGGACGCATAATTATACGAAGGATCAAATGTATATCCCATAGGGTTATTATCTGCCCTTGGTTTTCCATCGAGATCAAAATACTTTCCACCCTGCTTATTAAAAGGATCATCAGAATGTAACAATGGGTTTTTAGGTAAAAAATTAAGCAGGTTTTTAACACCTCCATACAGCTCAAATTGCTGGTTGAAAGATTTAGACAGTTGCAGATTTATGATCCCATAAAAAGGAGAAGTTGCTGATCTAAAATCATTGAGCACAACCGGTAAATACATCGGCCCATTTAACCTTCCGGTTAGGTCAACAGCTAATTTAATTGTTGGAATAGTATAGCTTACAGCAAATGTAGCAGACAGTTTGGGAGCAAACAATTGTGGTGTTTTAATTTTTTTATCCAGGCTATCTTTATCTATTTGATAAACATCCATTAACGTGGCGCCTGCATTAATTTTTAATCCGTTGTTATAGTTAATATCGGTGTTGATGGTAATTCCTTTGGATACAGCATAACCACTTAGATTATTGTAAATAATTTTTGCAGGGTCTGTGATAAAATCTCCAATAATTTTATTGGTAAAATAGGTGTAAAAAGCACTGGCATCTATTGATATAAAACCCTTGCTATGCCGGATAAATGTTGAATAATTTAAATTGCCATTCCACGATTGCTCCGGCTTTAATTCGGCTGCTATTACAACTTTCCTTGCGCCGGTTAAAGCTGCATGATCTTCTGTAAATAAATTTACAACCCTGTATCCATTACCAAAACTAAGCCTGATGGTATTGTTATTGTCAGGGGCATATTTACAACTTAACCTTGGCGTAAATATATTACCATGCTGGTTGTTATAGTCGTACCGTAAACCTGTTAATAAAGTAAATTGATTGCTCACTTTATATTCATTCTGAACAAAAATACCCGGAAGAAAAATTGCGGAAGGTTTATTGTTACCTTCTGCTGTAGCAGTGCCCAAAGTATTATCGTCGTAAAAAGTATAACGAAAGGGAATACCTGCTAAAATATCCTGCTTCCTGAATTTTTTATTCCACCTAAGTTGAGTAAAAGCCACCTGCTGGTTGGCATAATACTTTATTGTTCCGTAATAACTATCCTGTAAATGATAGTTGTAGGAAATATCCATGTCCAAATTTTTACTTAACCCAACTGTTCCCAAAACTTCTACCCTGTTGGTGCTGATGGTTTCTCCATATACACTATCTGTTCCCTTAAACTTTGGCGCCCATTGCAACTCGCCGCCCCACCTGTTTTCAACAATATACCGTATGCCCAATGATGCAGTGCGGTCCTTTCCAATTTTAATGTTCCATTTATTAAAAACAGATAACCTTTTTTGCAATGTTAGATCGGTAAAATTATCCGCATTAATATCCATGCGTTGCTGAAAATTAAAATAGTTAATACCCAGCAAAACTGCTGCGTTTTTAAATTGCTTTGAGCCGGTAATATCTGTATTAAACTCCCCAAGTTGAGTGGCAGAAAAATCAATTTTAAGCTTTTCCGCAGTATTGGCATCTTTTGTAATAATGTTAATTAAACCTCCAACTGCCTCACTGCCGTACAAAGTGGAAGCTGGTCCTTTTACAATTTCAATTCGCTTTACCATGCTGTTAGGAATTCCTGAAAGACCATACACTGTTGAAAGACTGCTAACAATCGGCATTCCATCTATCAATATCATGGTGTAAGGACCCTCCATACCATTAATATGAATATCACCCGTATTGCAAACATTGCAATTCAATTGCGGCTGAACGCCATTTACCATTTGCAAACTTTCAAAAATATTGGGTGCAGGATTCTTTTTAAAAAAAGCTGGTGAATATACCTCCACCATAATGGGTGATGATAATTTACTTACCGGTTTAAGTGTTCCTGAAATCACTACCTCTTCAATTAAAGTAGAATCTGCTTCCAAAGAAACAGCCGCCAGTGTATTGAGCTGGTGATGTAGGATAACTACCTGTTTCTTATAAAAGCCAGCTGCACTTACCTTAATGGTCTGTCTGCCAAATGGCACAGCTTGCAACAGAAATTTACCTGATGAATCTGCAACGATTGTTTGTTGAAGATTGGTAAAATAAATGGTTGCCCCTGCCAAAGGCTTTTCATTGTAAGAAACTATTCCTGATATATTACCTGCCTGTCCAAATGAATATTTGGTACCATATAATATAAAAAGTGTAAAAAACAGTAACTTCCATCTCA
>JAYTTM010000267.1:0-2077 GCA_043745055.1 Chitinophagaceae bacterium
TCGTATCATTACACTGATGAATATTTTACAAAGCCCGATGCAATCGATTTGTTGAGTGCAAGGCCTGCATTTCAAATATTGATTTACCCCGGGCCATTAGCAGTTCCGGAAAAAATGCCGGTTGCTTCACCGTCCACATTTTTATTGGCCGCCAATGAAGATGAATGTTGTTCGGAACCATTACTAAAACTGGTGCAACTGCATCGCCAGGCAAAAGTGCCGGTTGAGTTGCATTTGTATGCACAAGGTAATCATGCATTCAACATGGGAACAAGGTCAACTATTATCGGTTTAAAAAACTGGCCTCAACGCATGGCAGACTGGCTGGCCGATAATGGCTGGTTGATAAAGAAATAATAACAGGAATTTACAGTTGGTTTTTGTAAATACAACCAGTTCAATAAAAAATAGATCCATCAGTTTGATTACAATTTTTTTATTACTAAAAAAATAAATACTAATTTATACATCTAAAAAAAACCACAATATGCAAACAAGACGAGATTTTTTAATCAGCTCCGGTAGCCTGGCAATTGGCTCAATGATATTACCCTCCTGCGTTGCATCGGGTGGTAAAGTCAACAACCCCGGCATACAATTATATACCGTACGAAACGAAATGCTGGCAGATGCAACAGGCACGTTAAAACAACTGGCTGCATTGGGTATTAAACAAATTGAATCGGCAGGAAGTGCGAAAGGAAATTACTACGGACTTACTCCGAAAGAAATGAAAGACACCTGTAAAAGTCTGGGTATAACACTCCGCAGCGGCCATATTCATCTTGATGATAAATGGGAGCAAACGATGAATGAAGCAGTAGCATCCGGACAAGAATATCTTATTTGTTCGTCCATGCCAACACAAGGACAAACAGTTGAAAATTATAAAAAAGTATCGAAGCAATTTAATAAAGCAGGAGAGCAATGTAAAAAACTAAATATTAAATTCGGATACCACAATCATGATAGTGAATTTGAAAAAGACAACGGAAAAGTATTATATGATGTGATGCTGGAAGAAACCGATCCCGAATTTGTATGCATGGAAATGGATCTTGGCTGGGTGGTAGTGGCGGGCTTTAATCCGCTTGATTATTTCAGTAAACATCCTGGCAGGTTTAAATTATGGCACCTGAAAGATATGGACCTGGTAAAAAAACACAGTACCGAATTTGGTAAGGGTGGCCTCAATATTCAGCAGATGTTTGATAATGCCAAACAATCAGGAATGGAATACTTTTTTATAGAGCAGGAAGAATATACCAGTACAGCTTTGGAAAGCATGCAACAAAATATGGCTTATCTTAAAAAAATTAAAGGATAATAATTTTATATTTTATCAAACAAAAAAAAGTAAAGCGTTATAATAAAATCCAATTATTACATTCAATATCTACAACAGCTACATGAAAAGAAGAGAAGCCATTTATAATTTTGTTTTGATATCAGCAGGTGTAATGCTTTTACCATCCTGCGGCCATCAGCAAAGCGCAACTATCCCTCTAAAAAACATTTCACTAACAGGAGCAGAAGAAAAACTGCTGATGCAACTGACCGATCTGCTTATTCCAAAAACAAATTTTGTTGGTGCAACAGATGTAAAGGCCACTGAATATACGCTTACCATGATGGATGATTGTAACCCGCCGGATAAACAACAATTATTTAAAGATGGCCTACTGCAATTTGATAAGTTTTCAAAAGATAAATATGGCAAATTCTTTGTGGACTGCACTCTTGCCATACAAAAAGAATTACTAACAGCAATAGAATCAAAGAAAGGTATTCCTGAAAATGTAGCAAAGTTTTATGCCACAACCAAAGGATACACGTTGCAGGCCTTTATGTCTTCTAAAGAATATCTTACGGATGTTGCTAAATACAAAATGGTACCCGGCAGTAATTTTAAAGGTTGTGTACCGGTAAAGCAGGCTTAATTTTTTTAATAATTCAATACTTATTATGGGTGATACTAACAACAGTTTTGATGCCATTGTAATTGGCAGCGGTATGAGTGGTGGCTGGGCTGCCAAAGAATTTTGTGAAAAAGGATTGAAGACCTTATTACTGGAAC
>JAYTTM010000268.1:0-2076 GCA_043745055.1 Chitinophagaceae bacterium
GGCAGAAGTGCAGCAAATACAAACGGAGCAAAAAAAAGTAGTGACGGATATTGGCGTTTTTGACTACGATGCACTGGTAATTGCTACCGGTGCCGATACAAACTTTTTCGGCAATGCCGATTTAATGGCAAATGCATTCCCGATGAAAAGCACCGTAGAAGCGTTGCAGCTACGGCACCGTTTGCTGACCAATTTTGAGGAAGCTGTTACCGCAAAAACGCCGGAAGAATTGCAGCAATTAATGACTATTGTAATAGCGGGTGGCGGACCTACAGGCGTGGAGCTGAGCGGTGCCATTGCTGATATGAAACGCTTTCAATTGCCAAAAGATTTCCCGGAACTTGACTTTGCCAATATGAAAATTTACCTGCTGGAAGGTACTGGTAAAACACTGGCTAATATGAGTGAAGCATCCAGCCAGCAATCGAGAAAATACCTGGAAAAACTAGGTGTAACTGTTTTAACCAATACCTTGCTAAAAGATTATGACGGTGAAAAGGTGATCCTTCAAAATGGCGATGTGATTGAAAGCCGCCTGGTGATTTGGGCTGCAGGTATCAAAGGCAATGTTCCTGAAGGAATTAATAAAGAACTGATAGCAAGGGGCAACCGCATAAAGGTGGACAACCAGTGTAAAGTGGAAGGTTACAGCAGTGTATATGCTATTGGTGATGTGGCGTATTTGGAGCAGGCTACCTGGCCAAACGGACATCCACAGGTTGCTCCGGTTGCCATGCAGATGGCAGATATGCTGGCCAATAATTTTCGCAGACTGGAAATGAAAAGCGATGAAACCAACCTGCAGCATTTTTTTTATAATGATAAAGGCAGTATGGCCACTGTTGGCCGTAACCTGGCAGTAGTTGATGTGCCTAAACCCAAACTGCATTTTGGTGGATTTTTTGCCTGGATGGTATGGATGGGCTTGCACCTGATGCTGATTCTTGGCGTAAAAAACCGCTTCTTTGTTTTTAGTAACTGGCTATATAATTATTTTACTTACGATCAGAACCTGCGCCTGATTTTTAAAGAATTTTACAGGCAGCCGAAGGAAAAAATTAGTGCATAAGTTATATAAAAATCATCTAACTGTTTTCAACAAGCGTTCAATCATTATTTAACTTCTTTTCAATAATGATGGATACTTATTTTAACTAACTCAAACAGTTTTTTAAAGTTCAATTATTATCTCAAGCCATGTAAATAATTATCGGGTTCAAAATATTAATCCTGGTAAAAAACAGCAGCACTAATTCCTTCCACAGTAACCTTTCCTGAAACCCTCTGCTGCTTTTTATTTGCATCAATAGCAACCTTCCAATTGCCTTCCGGCAAATTTATCGTCTGATCATTTTTGCTGCCATTTAATGCAACCACTATTTTTTTCCAGCTGTCTTTTAATGCCGCTCCATTGATGGTATAAACAATGGTTCCCTTTGCAGCTTTTTCATCAAAACGAATATTCTTTTTTATCTCTTCATTGCTGGTCATGCGGAAGGCCGGATGTGCTTTGCGCATTTTTATCAGCTTGATAATGTAGTTGTTTGTTTCAATATTCTTTGCCTTCAATGACCAATCAATGGCGTTGATACTATCGCCTGCATTAAAAGAGTTTTCAATGCCCTTTTTAGTACGTAAAAATTCTGTACCGGCATGTAAAAAAGGAATGCCTTGTGAGGTGAGTACAATCGTCAAGGCCAGTTGCTGCATCTTTACCAAATCATCTCTGGTTGCATCCGGACAACTTAATGAAAGCTTATCCCACAGTACATTGTTATCATGACATTCGACATAGGTTATTACATTCCATGGCCCTGCTGAATAAGCTTTTTTAGAATAATTTACTTTATCCATATCTACCTGCGGGTGATTGGAAGCGGCTACAATACCAAACTTCACCGACTCTTCCATGCCAGGCTTGCCACTTACAAAACCTTTATCTTTTATGTCAAATACAGTTCCTTTAATGCCATCCCGAATATCATCACTAAACACTGCAATGCCATCCAGTAAGTAGGCATTTTTTTTCAATGCCCTTGTGGAATCTGGCAAGGGTGATGCACCTGCCGTCCAGCC
>JAYTTM010000269.1:0-7573 GCA_043745055.1 Chitinophagaceae bacterium
TTTTTTATTGGGCTGGTTAATGGCACTTAGGCCAATAAAATTAGTTTTATAACCATCTTTTTCCTGTCCTTCAAAAAAGATATCCAACCCAAGGTTGGCAGTAAAAAGTGGTGAAAAAACAGATGTGGTTTTTGATGCACTTTCCGGTATCAACTTAAATTTGGTAGTTGAAAAATTACCCAGCAATTCAAGTTGCCATTTTTCATTTATTTTGTATGATAGATAGCCTTGTACATCCGAAGAGGAAGGGATATATGCTCCCTTTATTTCCTGGCTGCTTAGCAAGTTACTGTTGTTGCGATTGCGAACGCCTATCAAATAAGTAATCCTTTCTTTTTTTGCAGAACCCTCCAGGTGAAACCCCTGTTCTAATAAACTGATATAGGCGGAGCCGCCAAAATTTGTTGGTTTTTTGTATTGAATATCAAGTACACTACTCATTTTGTCGCCATACTTTGCCTGAAAACCTCCATTGTAAAAACTCACATTCCTGGCCATTTCCGGGTTGATAAAACTTAAGCCTTCCTGCTGACCGCTGCGGACTAAATAGGGTCTGAAAATTTCAAAGTCATTGATGTAAATCAGGTTTTCATCGTAGTTGCCGCCTCGTACACTATATTGAGATGTTAATTCATTGTTGCTGCCTACCAATATTTTTATCAGGCCTTCTATACCACCAACGGTGCTAGGTAAAGCCAGCGAACTTTTTGGGTTTATTTTGGTTAGCCCCATTTCTTTTCTTTCCTTATCATCGCCTACCGTAACTGTAGCGAGTGTTTTACCAGAACGGTCAAGTTGCACCATAATTTTTTCCTCTTCTTCGTTGCTAAGGAAAAATATTTTTTGTGTTTCTGCATAACCGGTATGGGAGAACACCAATGCAAAGGATTTCTCTGCCGGTACTTTCAGCCGGAAGTAACCACTGTCGTTAGTAACAATGCCGGAAATTTTACCTAATATCATTACAGAAGCTTTTATGATAGCAGTTCCATTTTCATCAACCACATTGCCGCTTACAAATGCAGTTTTATTTTGGGCCTGTGCCGATACAAAAAACAGGGTCATCATAAGACTGGCGAATACTCTCATTTAATGAAGATAAATGTTTTATTGTTTTTTACATTTGATAAAACTAAGTTGCTGAAAAAATAAAAGTTTTTTGTTATAAAAATGACAGAATTTTAATTTGTTCAGTTAAAATAGCTGCAATCATAAAAGCCTTTTATTACATTTTTATAACGACGATCAGCAATTCGGTTTTAAGAGGCGTAGCCTCGATTAATAGTGTAACAACGGGTTTCGACCCGTTGATGAAGTAACAGATATTCTTACAAGAACCGTAGGTTCGGCCCATATATAGATGCGGTAAAAATCAATTAAAAACTGTAATTGTATTTAAACACAACAATATGAGCCGAGCTTACGGCTCTCAGATAGCAGGATTCTTAAAGCACAACGGATTAAAATCCGTTGTTACAAAACAGCAACGAGCCTACGGCTCTGCAGCAATCTTTTAATGAAGTTGCTCCTAATTGCGGATAGGCATTATATTTATTGCATGGTATTTAACTTTATCTTTTAAAAATAATTTTATCCTGATATGAATTTTTCAATTCCCAAATTTACCCTTTTAATGGGCTGTTGTTTTTACCTGTTAAGCTGTAACAACAATGCAGGCAACAGTAAAGCAACTGTAAAAACAGCAACTGATACCAGCAATGAAATTAAAGCCCAATATGCTAAAAATTTAATTGATTTATCGGGTAATAAAAATATGAATGACCTGCTTTGCCAGGGTTGGGAACTAAAAGAAGATGTAGAAAGCCTCCCTAACAGTAGCGAAGCGGAGGGAATGCAGCCTTTTAGAAGTTTTTATCTTTCCCCGGATTCTACCTATATACGAAATCCAAGAAACTTGCTGGAGTATGGCAGTTGGCGTTTTGATGATGCAGCAAAAATGATTGTGTTACAGGAACACAGCGGTGGTAAAACCGAATATAAATTAGGCGGTTTAGCAGTTAACGAATTGGTAGTTGTAAAAAAGGGAGAAAGCAATGATGCCAAACTGCTATTTGTTTCTTCGGGTAAACGCTACCGGAAAGCATCAAACGATCCGTTCCATATTAGCAATAATTTTTGGAGAGTTGCGCCTAAAAAAGCAGAGAGTGATGCAGCTATTAAGCAACGGTTAAAAAATTTTATTCACTTTCATATTCTGTTTTACAAGGATAACCTGGCAAAAGATGAAAAAACGATTTCTTTCTATGGTTTTCCTACTTGCGTAAAGTGGTATGCCGGTGGTATTTTTATCATCAAAGAAAAAGACTTGCCCAACAATTGGATACAGTGTTTTTACAACAAAGACCAGGCACAAAAAGCAAGGGCAATGATGGAAGCAGTAGTTGGTAAAAAATACCACTGGCCCAAGGGGAATATCAGTTGGGTGATAAAGAATTTAAATGTGCTGGAACAAATGTATGAGCAGTTGTAAACATTTAAAGGGCTTTCAATGCAGCAATGGTTTTAACTGGATCAGGCGATTTAAAAACAGTGTTGCCGGCTACCAATACATCAGCACCGGCAGCCAAAATGGTTGGGGCGTTTGCTACAGTTACGCCGCCATCAATTTCAATTTTTACCTGAAGGGATTGTTCATCAATCATTGCACGGAGTTGTTTTATTTTATTGATTGTATAGGGAATAAACGATTGTCCACCAAAACCCGGGTTTACACTCATCAGGCAAACCATGTCTATATCTGCAAGGATATCTTTTAGTGATTCTATCGGTGTATGTGGATTTAAAGCAACGCCAGCCTGCATTCCAAGGCTTTTTATCTGTTGGATATTGCGGTGTAAATGAGGGCATGCTTCCAGGTGAACCGTCAGCATATCGGCTCCTGATTTTTTAAACAGTTCTGCATAATTCCCAGGCTCTTCAATCATTAAATGTACGTCACAAAATTTGGAAGTAGCTTTTCTGAAAAACTCAATCAGCATTGGTCCAAAGCTAATGTTGGGCACAAACCTGCCATCCATCACATCCAGGTGAAACCAGTCTGCCTCGCTTGCATTCAGCATATCACACTCTTGCTGTAGTTGTAAAAAGTTGGCTGCTAATAATGATGGTGCTATAATTGGCATAATTTAAAATGGTTGTATGGTTCGTTTGTTGAATTACTATATTGCTTTGTTGTTGATAGAAAATTGTTTATAAAAAATCTGCCTGATTCACCATTGACCATTCACCTATTTTACTCCCAATTTACCTAACGCATCCCGGGCCTCAATATAGTTTGGGTCAAACTGCAAAGCCAATTGATAATTTTGTATTGCCTGTTCTTTTTTATCTAATTTCTCAAAACATTTACCCATCCAAAAATAGGCTTCTTCGTTTGTTTTTTTAATTACTAAGGCCAGTTCAAGCACTTTCAATGCATCAACATATTTGCCCAAATCGTACAAACAAATTGCCTTTTCCCTATAAGCCATACTATTGGTATAATCAGCCGATATTGCATTTTCAAAAAAAGAAATGGCCTTTATTTTGTTACCTGTGCTGGAATAGTAAAGCCCCTTGATAAAAAGCGCCTGTGTGGCTGCATTAGCTTTCGGCGATTGCAACAATGCATCTGCCATTACCAATGCATGGGCATCTTTTGTAAAGGCATACAAAGAACCAAGTGCCATAATATGTTCGGGTAATGGTTCCAGTAGAACCAGGTTTTCCCATGCTTTGATTGCTTTTAAAGTGTCTTCATTTTCTGAATGTAGGGTTGCTTTAATAAACCAAAGTCTGCCGTTGATCGTGTCTTTTTGCAGTAGCCGGTCCGTTGCTGCAATCGCCCTGTCGTAGCTGCCATTGTCCCTGTAATATTGAATGAGTTTTTCTTTCAGCAGGAAAGAATCAGGATATTGATCAATTGCAGACTGCAGGCTTTTCTCGGCTTCAGGTACTGTGGCTTCCTCCTGTCTTGATGCGTTGTTTTTACAGCCTGTAAATAGTGCGGCTAACAATAAAGTATACAATAACAATTTTTTCATGCGATGTTTATAGGCAGCAAAATTAAGTTGTTGAATTGTATAGTGCTGACAAAATTTTGACAATCGTACTTGTTGTAGCTATTAACTTTGCGACACTAAAAAAGGATGAATGAAAAAAGTTTTATTTATTGTGGTTGTATTATTAACAATAATTGGGTTAACAGCATTCAAGGAAATAAGCAATGCTATACCAAAGCCTATCACCAGTTTTGTGCCTGCTGATACAATTAAATTTGATGGAGAAAAACATTTTGCCCATGTACAGCAATTAACTTTTGGCGGCGATAATGCAGAAGCCTATTTCAGCTTTGACGGTAAATACCTGATCTTCCAAAAAACAAATTCAAAAGAAGGCATTCAGTGCGATCAAATTTGGATGGGGAAAATACCAACTCAACCAGATGAAAAATTTGAACCTACGTTGGTTAGTACCGGCACTGGTCGAACAACCTGTGCCTATTTTTATCCGGATGGGAAACATATATTATATGGCTCTACACACCTGGGCAATAAAGAATGCCCGCCAATACCAGACAGAAGTAAGTATGGTAATAAGTATATCTGAGCCGTATATAAAGACTTCGATATTTTTAAAGCAGATACCAACGGAAAAATAATAAAGCGGCTAACCAACACCGCTGGTTACGATGCTGAAGCAAACATTTCACCCAACGGAAAAACAATATTATTTACATCGATGAGAGATGGTGATCTTGATTTATATACCATGAGTTTGAATGGGAAAAATATAAAGCGTATCACCAATCAATTGGGCTACGATGGCGGTGCTTGGTTTAGTCCGGATGGAACAAAAATTATCTGGCGTGCAAGCAGGCCAACCACCGAGGCCGAGATTAAAGAATACAAAGATTTATTGAAAGAAAATTTAGTGGCACCTACCCACATGGAAGTATGGATAGCCAATGCCGATGGCAGCAATGCACACCAGATAACTTTTTTGGAGCAAGCTAACTGGGCGCCCAACTTTACACCAGATGGCAAACACGTAATTTTTTGCAGCAATCACGAGTACAAGCGTGGCTTCCCTTTCAATATGTACCTTACCGATATTGATGGAAAAGGGTTAGAAAAGATTAGCCGGGACAAAGGTTTTGATGCCTTCCCCATGTTTAGCCCGGATGGAAAGAAATTTGTTTTCTGCAGTAACCGCAACAACGGCGGTACAAGAGATACCAATATTTTTATTGCAGATTGGGTGGAGTAGGGAGGAAGGTTGTTTAAGGAGGTTGAATGATGTTTTAGATGGTTGAATGTTGATGAAGGTGGTGGAAGTTTATTAAATGTGGTTTAAGATGGTTTTAAGTTGTTGGAGATGTTTGAAAGCAAAAAGTATTTTCAGCCGATTGATTTTAATGCTTTGCAAAACACCTCCATTTCCTGGATGGTGCCCATGCTTACCCTGCACCATTTGCCGCCAAAGTGTTCCCTGTATTGAACCATAATATTTTTTTCCAGCAACTGTTTCGAAAAACTGGCGCCAATTTTATCTATGTTAAACATAACAAAACTGGTTACAGATGGAATAGATTCCAGTTGAAGTTCACTGAATGTTTTATAACACATTTCTCTTGCCTGCATAGTTTTACTTCTGCAATCTTTTACAAAGGCCTGGTCTTTTAAGGCTGCAGATGCCGCCGCAGCAGTTACCATACTAATGCTTACATCCGGCCAGGCCTGTAGGCTGCTTAATTTTTTTATAGTATCGGGATGGGCAATTGCATAGCCAATTCTTGCACCAGCCAGGCCGTAAATTTTTGAAAATGTTTTCGCCACAACTACATTTGGATTTTTAATAGCGATGTCTTTTAAGGAAGGGAGTTCCGCAAATTCTGTATAGGCTTCATCAACCAATACCATGCATTTTTTACTGCACTCCGCCACAAAATTCCTGAGTGCTGCATCCTCCACAAACGTACCTGTGGGATTATTGGGATTGCATATATATACAAGTCTTGTATGCTCGTCAATTGCAGATAGCATACCTCTAAGATCAAGTGTTTTTTTATTGGTTAATGGTACACGGTTTATTTGTAAGCCAAATGATTCAGCCTGTCCGTTCCAGACGCTGTAAGATGGTTGAGCAGAAATGATATTACCTTTTGTGCCCGATACCATTAAAAAAGTTAGACCAAGTATTTCAGACGAGCCTGCACCCATTACAATGTGCTCACTGCCAACCTCCCAAAAATCAGCCAGTTGTTTTTTCAGCGCTGGTATTTGATCATCCGGATAGCGATTGGAATTGCTTAACGCATCAGCCATGGCATTTTTGGTAGCAGCCGATGGTCCGTAGGCATTTTCGTTACTGTTGAGTAAAATAATACCTGCTGAATTTTTTGATGGATAATCAATGGCCCATAGGTTTGGCGCCATGCCAATACCTGCAAATACAGCAGCAGAATTTTTAAGCCAGTTACGGCGGGAATTTGGTTGTGGCATATTGTAACGTTTAAAGTGATAAGCTACAATAATTTTTAATCCCGAAAAAATTAAAGCGGAATAAATTATTTTTTATCCGCTACTTCTATGTATTCATTAAATGAAAGCCTGTTGCCAAAAGGATCCTGCACTTCAACTTCAAATGAACCGTAAAATGTTTTCTCTAACCCCGGATGGTAATATTTATAGGGTCTGCTTTTTAATTCAGTATAAAATTTTTCTATTTCATCGCACACAATGAACACCCTGCTTCCCGGAGTGGCATCGCCGTGGTGTTCACTTAAATGAATTTCTATTTCGTCTTTTTTTATTCCCATGTATATTGGCATACCAGGTTCAAATACATGTTCCCATTCAAGAGTAAAACCCAGCCAGTCAATATAAAATTCTTTGGCTTTGGCTACGTCAAATATCCGGAGAATAGGTATGTTTTTTTGTAACATTTGTTTTTATCTTTTTTAAGTTAACGGTTGCCTAATTCAATCACCTCACAATTGCTCATATTTTTTCCATCAATTACAAAGCGGATGATAGTCCTTGTTTTATGCCAGCCATGCTTGCCTGCAGCGCCGGGGTTCATGTGCAGGCATTGTAGTTTGTCATCAAACATTACTTTTAAAATATGGCTGTGGCCGCTGATAAATAATTGGGGTTGATGAAGGAGTAATTCTTTTTTTGTTTCAGAATTATACCGTGGCGGATAGCCTCCAATGTGTCGCATCATTACTTTCACTTCTTCGCACATAAATACCAATTGCTCCGGAAATTCATCTCTTATATCCTGCCCATCAATATTTCCATAAACCCCTCTTAAACTCTTTCTCTCCTTTAACCTCTTTGCCAAATCTCCCTCACCAAAATCCCCGCCATGCCACACTTCATCACAGTTTTTAAAATGTTCAAAAACAGTTTCGTCTAAATAACCGTGTGTGTCTGATATAAGTCCTATTCTTATCAATAGTATTTAATTTAAAATGTAAATTTGGTATCAGGATTGCAAACCACCAAAAAATACCATGCCGTTTCACCGCAACTTTATTTACTTTATCGATAAACGCAACTGGAAATAT
>JAYTTM010000270.1:0-2073 GCA_043745055.1 Chitinophagaceae bacterium
CTTAGTTTTATTTTTACTAAAGATGAAGTAATTGAGTTAGGGGAGTACCTACACGTTGATAACCCATAGTTCAATAAATCAAATTTTAAATTCGGTAATCGCTGGTACAATCTCTTATTTATGTGGAATGTAAAAGAAGTTCCAAAAAGTTTTGCAAAAAAATATGAATGATTGGTGAATCCTTAATACATGTAATCTTGTCAGCTAAAAATAAATAGTATAATATTTGACAAGTTTAAAACCTTCGATATAAACAAAATTAACTTCAATGAAAATATTACTGCAATACCTGAAGCCATATAAAGGGCTGATTTTACTGGCGCTTTTGCTGGCAGCCATCAACCAGGTATTTTCTATGCTTGATCCTTATTATTTTGGTAAACTGGTAGATAATTTTGCGGCGCATCCAAAACAGACTGGGTATTACGATGCAAAAAAAGTTTTTCATGCCACCGGTACAAGAACACAAACCGAATTTGTTTGGGGCGTACTTGGTATGCTGGCTATATTAATAAGTGTAGCAATGGTATCCCGTATTGCCAAAGCATTTCAGGATTATTTTGGCAATGTGATTGTACAAAAATTTGGCGCAAAAATATTTACGGATGGCCTACAGCAATCAATGAAACTGCCTTACGAGGAGTTTGAAGACCAGCGGAGCGGAGAGACCTTGTCCATTCTTTCTAAAGTAAGATCAGATACTGAACGTTTCATCATTTCATTCATCAATGTATTGTTTGGTATGCTAGTGGGTATTGTATTTGTATCAGTATATGCAGCAAGATTGCATTGGTCAATTATGCCAATTTACCTGGTAGGGATGTTGGTGCTTGCTTTGCTTACAAGTGTTTTAAGTAAAAAGATAAAGGTGATTCAAAAAAATATTGTAAAAGAAACAACTGTTTTGGCGGGTACCACTACGGAATCTTTAAGAAATATTGAATTGATAAAAAGTCTTGGTTTAACCAACCAGGAAATTAACCGGTTAAATAAAAACACTTATAAAATTCTTGGATTGGAATTAAGGAAAGTAAAGAGTATTCGTACGCTGAGTTTTATACAGGGCACTTTTGTAAACCTGCTTCGCCAGTTTATTATGTTCACTTTATTGTGGCTGGTTTTTCAGGATAAATTGACAGCAGGCGAAGTGATTACCTTAACCTTTTATTCTTTTTTTATTTTTGGTCCGTTACAGGAAATTGGTAACATCATTCTTTCTTACAGAGAAGCAGAAGCATCTTTAAATAATTTTCATATCCTGATGAGTAAAACGCCGGAGCCACAGGCGACCAATCCAAAATCGTTGGGGAATATCAATCATCTTGAGTTTAAGGGCGTGAGTTTTAAGCACCGTACGGCCAGTCACAAAGCTATTGATGATATCAATTTTAATGTGAAATTGGGCGAAACCATCGCATTTGTAGGGCCAAGCGGCAGCGGTAAATCTACACTGATGAAATTACTAGTGGGGTTGTATCGGCCGCAGGAAGGTCGTATTGAATACAACGGGCTTGATGAAACACAAATAAATTTTGATGACCTCCGTAACCAAATTGGATTTGTAACACAGGATACCAATCTCTTTAGCGGTACTATTAAAGAAAATCTGTTGTTTGTTAATCCTGCTGCTACCGAAGCAGACTTGACAGATGTGCTGGAAAAAGCATCCTGTACTAACCTGATTTCAAGGGCTGAAAATGGCCTTGACACTATGATTGGTGAAGGAGGATTGAAATTATCCGGTGGAGAAAAACAGCGGCTTTCAATTGCCAGAGCCCTGCTACGCAAACCCAATTTATTAATTTTTGATGAAGCAACTTCTGCACTCGATTCTTTGACGGAGGAAGAAATTACCAATACCATTAAATCTATTTCATTAGGCAAAGAACAAATTTCTATTATAATTGCTCACCGCTTAAGTACCATTATGCATGCCGATAGGATTTATGTTTTGGAAAGAGGCGATGTAGTTGAAACAGGCAATCACGAAAATTTACTGGCAGAAAAAGGTTTGTATTACGCCATGTGGCGGCAGCAGATAGGTGAGCGTAAGAAGATGCAGGCTAGTTTGTA
>JAYTTM010000271.1:0-28078 GCA_043745055.1 Chitinophagaceae bacterium
GCCTTGCGCTTTTTGTTAGTTTAATTTCATTTGCACCGGAAAACAATTCCAGCCTTGTGCAGGATGTATTGAGCCAAACCAACCAGTTCCGAAAATCAAAGGGTTTGCATGAGTTGATCATGCGAAATGAACTGAATGAAATAGCTCAGCAACACAGTTCAAATATGGCAAATGGCCATGTTGGATTTGGACACAGCGGTTTTGATAAAAGGAATTCAATGGCCAAAAAAAAGATAGCATCAATTACTAGTTTTGCTGAAAATGTGGCTTATGGAGCAGCTACAGGTAAACAGGTTGTTACCATGTGGAAAAACTCATCAGGGCACCGCCGCAATATGTTGGGCCACTACAAGTACATTGGTATTGGCACAGCAAAGGATAAACGAGGTCGTATTTTCTATACTCAGGTATTTGCCGGATAAATATCTTAATTAACGCAAGCCATCAGCGGTATAACTTTTATAACTGCTGGCTGTATCTTTTTTTAAAAGTTCTACTACAAACCAACCTTCGTCCGCTCATAATCTCCACACACGGTTACTAAAAGATGTCTCTGTAATGGCCCTATGTGCAGAGATGCAGTAATCATTGCACTACATAACGAAAACAAAGCATAGAAACCTAAACAACCCTGCACAATATGGGCAGGTTCCCATACATTACGCTATCGGTTTTGATGAAGACCAGCCTGTTTATGTTTTCGAGCTACAAACTTGTCCTCTATTTTAAAAATCTAACAACTAACCATATAAAAAAATGATCGCTTTTAATAAAATTTTTAATTTATTATTTACCAAATTTCTATCTGAAAAAACTAAGGAAAAAAGCGAAAAACTAATTATCTATATTGCTATAATTAGTTTTGTATTTCATTTACTATTAATTGCGTTGGCGGATTTAAAGTGGATACGATTCGATGATTTTTCCGGGCTGCTAAAAAATCCGATGACCGCTATCTATACACCTTTTTCCTTTATTTTATTGTATGAAGCCTACTTGTTGGTTTATTATTTGCCAAAATCTACTACAAAATATATTGGGAAGCAGTACGAAATTATTACGTTGATTATTATTCGACGGATTTTTAAAGATCTCTACAAATTAGAATTTACAAATAGCTGGTTTAGTAAACAGGACAACGTTTTATTTTTATTAGATGTTATTGCAGTATTAATTTTATTTTATCTAATATATATTTTCTACAAAATGGTTGAAATAAAAAACAGGCAAAAAATATCAATTGAAGTTGCAAATTTTATCAATTTAAAAAAGATTATTGCAACATTATTAGTTCCAATATTTTTAGTTTTGGCTATTTACAATTTTAGTTTCTGGATGTTCGAGAATTTTTATTCAGTAACCCAAACAGAGGTTTCAATTAGAAATATCAATAAAATTTTTTTCGATGAATTCTTTACCATCCTAATTTTAATAGACGTTTTATTATTACTGTTTTCTTTTTTGCACACAGATAAATTTAACCAGGTTATTAGAAACTCAGGTTTTATCATCTCAACTATTCTGATTAAACTCTCTTTTAATATAGAAGGCGTTTTAAATACTATTATAACAGTAATTGCAGTTTTACTGGGAGTCTTAATTTTATATATTTATAACAAATACGAAAAGCTGGAAAATCGTTTTTTGTCTTCAGAAGGGGTGGTTTAGGTTCCACTTACCATCAGGCGCAGGACTCTGCCTCGTACTATAATAGCTTTACACTTTTGTTTACTAATCCTGTTATAAATGGACACATGCAGACAGAAGAATTTTTAAACCCCAGTTACCAACTATAGCCTGGATATGCGGAGCTTTGTGAAAGTGTTTGGAGATACGGTTTGTGAAAATTGATCGGTAAGGATTTATGGTTTGAAAGGTTCTTGAAACAAGAGTCATGGCGGAGGTAAGGACATATAATTCATTTCATCGTTATTCTTTTCCTATAAAAGTAATTTCAACAATTGCGCCCCTACCCTTTTCGCTATCGATATGTAGCGTGCCTTCTATCATTTTTAGCAGGTATTTAATTATAAGGTAGCCCAATCCGTTACCCTTTCTGTTGTCCATATTAACTGAGGAAATAATAAATTCATCTGCCATAATATTTTGTATCTGTACGGCCGTCATACCAACTCCTTCATCTTTTACAGTAATGCAAGTGGTAACGTTCAATTGGCTGCAACTGATTACATTACTTCCCTTATCTGCAAAATTGATAGCATTGGATACCAGGATGTAGATGATAATTTTTAATGGCTCTAAAATTGATAAATAATTAAATATTTACTCACTTCATTGATTAATGGAAGTTGTTTTTCTTTAGCGAGAGAATTCAATACGCCCATCACCTGTTGCACCTTATCATGCACACTAAAACGTTCTTTTACCAGCCGCCTTTGTTCGTATTGGTATTTTATCCAGTTAAGAATATTAGTAAACAGTAGCTGAAGCACTTCTGAAGTATTGGCTATTGCCAAAATTATTTCCAGGTCAGGGTTATCTGGCTGTGATTTTCTTTTTTCCAACAGATTTTTCTCCTACTGATTTATAAATTTATGCGTTGTTACAATATCGTGGCTTATGATAGAAATTAAACGGGTTATAACACTGTCAATATTTTGCAATGTTTCATTTTTTTGAATTAAATCCTTTGTTTTTAGGGTAACCCTTTCTTCTAATCGTTGATGGCTTACTTTGTATTGATTTACTCGAATGCGGTAAAAAATTATAGCTATATCGGTAACCATTATGGCCAGTAAAATGAATTTAGCTATGCTCAATTTTAGTTGGGATAAGTAACTTTGAACTTTAGTTTTAATTTCATTAAAATAATTTCAGGTATCAGCCGTTCCTGCGAAAGGAATGCTAGTTACAAACCTTTCTCCCGCCCATAATCTCCCCAAACGTTTCGCACTCAATGTCTCTGTAACAGGCTTTTGTACAGGGATGCAGAACTCGCCGCACTACCAATGAAAATATAATACAGAAACTAACTCGCCCTAAAATAACTTTTCAACTTTTTTAATTAACAAAAAGATCATATTGTATCTTCAACCATAATTTTAAAAGTTATGAGAAACCAGCTATTGCTTATTGCAACCACTTTTTTTGCAATCAATTCATTTGCTCAAAAAAAAACAACTGTAACTGCTGTTAATACAGACAGCATTTTATTAAGCAAGGTAAAATTCCGTTCCATAGGCCCCTTCCGTGGCGGCAGGAGTGCAGCAGTTGCCGGAGATTTAAAGTATAAAAACACTTTTTATTTTGGTGGCACAGGAGGCGGCGTATGGAAAACCATCGATGCCGGCAGT
Source organism: Chitinophagaceae bacterium (assembly GCA_043745055.1). Classification (GTDB taxonomy): domain Bacteria; phylum Bacteroidota; class Bacteroidia; order Chitinophagales; family Chitinophagaceae; genus Ferruginibacter. Next base: position 3,315 of record JAYTTM010000271.1, read on the forward strand.
AATTGGAAAAACATTTCAGATAAATACTTTGGTGGTTCTATTGGAGCGGTGGCAGTTGCACCATCAGATAATACAATTTTATACGCAGGTGAAGGCGAGCCAACCCTCAGGGGAAATGTAAGCGAAGGATTTGGCATGTGGCGTACCGATGATGGCGGAAGAAACTGGAGGAAGATTGGCCTGGAAGATACCAGGCATATCATCCGGATTGTAATTCATCCTAAAAACCCAGACATTGTATGGGTAGCTGTTATTGGCCACCTGTTTGGGCCTAACGAAGAGCGAGGTATTTTTAAAACCATGGATGGCGGCAAATCATGGAAAAAAGTTTTGTATGTAAATAATCAAACTGGTTGCAGCGATTTAATGATGGAACCAGGTAACCCGGCAGTGTTGTATGCTGCTACCTGGCGCATACAGCGTACCCCCTACAGCCTGGAAAGCGGCGGCGATGGCGGTGGATTATGGAAGAGTACCAATGGTGGCGAAAGCTGGAAAAATATATCTGCTAATAAAGGTTTACCTAAAGGTTTGTGGGGCATTGCCGGCGTAACGGTAAGCCCATCCAATACCGACAAAATTTATGCCTTAATTGAAAATAAAGACGGTGGTTTGTTTGTAAGCAATGACGCCGGCGAAAGCTGGACATTGCAGAACAGTGAGAACAATATCCGGCAACGGGCATGGTACTATTCCAAGGTTTTTGTTGACCCAAAAAACGACAACCAGGTATATGTGCTAAATGTAGATTTTTTAAAAAGTACAGATGGCGGCAAAACCTTTAAAACGATTAATACGCCTCATGGAGATCATCATGATTTATGGATAGATCCTGAAGAAGGTAACCGGATGGTTATTGCTGATGACGGCGGTGCACAGATAAGTTTTGATGGTGGCACTAATTTCAGTACCAACATGAACCAGCCTACCGGTCAATATTACAGGGTTAGTACCGACAATCATTTCCCCTACCGTATTTTGGGCGCTCAGCAGGATAACACAACTGTACGTATTTTATCGAGAAGTGCAGCTGGAGAAATAACCCAGAATGACTGGCAGGAAACAGCCGGTGCAGAAAGTGGTTATGTAGTTGCCGATCCGCTAAATTCGGATGTGGTATATGGCGGCAATTACAGCGGCTACTTGTCACGGCTGGATCATAAAACCGGGGAGAACCGTGCAGTAAGTGTTTGGCCCGATGATCCGCTGGGAGGTGGAATTGATGTAAGCAAATATCGTTTTCAATGGAACTTTCCTGTTTTCTTTTCACCGCACAATCCTAAAAAATTATATGCAGCCGGCAATAAATTATTTGTAACAGAAAATGAAGGTGCCAGTTGGAAAGCCATTAGTGGTGATTTAACTACCGATGATAAAACAAGGCAACGCAGCAGTGGCGGACCAATAACAAAAGACAATACCGGTGTGGAAGTGTATTGCAGCATTTTTACTGCAACAGAATCTGCATTGGAAAAAGATGTATTGTGGACGGGTAGTGATGATGGGCTGATACACATTAGCAAGGATGGCGGACAAACGTGGACGAATGTAACACCAGCAGCAGCTGGCAGATGGATGATGTGGAACTGTGTAGAAACAGACCCTTTTGAAAGTGGTAAAGCATATTTTGTTGGCACCAAATACAAAAGTGATGATTTTACGCCCTACATTTTTAAAACAACCGATTACGGAAAAACATGGACAAAAATTACCAACGGAATTGCAGCAACTCATTTTGCCAGGTGTCTGCGTGCCGATAAAAAAGTAAAAGGATTGTTGTATGCAGGAACGGAATATGGCATGTACATCAGTTACGATGATGGTGGCAGCTGGAAACCATTTCAATTGAATTTACCCATTGTACCTGTTACTGATATTACCATTAAAGAAAATGATTTGATAGTGGCCACCCAAGGCAGATCTTTTTGGGTGTTGGATGATTTAAGCATCGTTCAACAAAAATCACCAGAACTTATCAATAAATCGCTCCACGTATTTGAAGTAAACGATGCCTACCGGTACGAAGGTGTTCAGGATCTTCAGGCAAAAAATGCGGGCATCAATCCACCCAATGGGTCGGTTATTAATTACTACATAAAAAATATTACCGACTCCCCTTCCGTTAGTATTGAAATACTGGATCAGCATAAAAAACAGGTAAAATTATTTACCGGCAATGCCAAAGAAAAAGCAAATAAAATTGATGTGAATATAGGAATGAACCAGTTTGTATGGGATATGAAGTATGCTCCGGCAGAAAAAATTGAAGGGCAAATATTATGGCATGGTACCATACCCGGACCAAGGGCCGCACCTGGTAAATATTTTTACAAAATAAAGGTTAATAAAGATTCTGCAGAAGGTAGTTTTATGGTAAAGGCTAACCCTGTTTACAAGGCTACCGAACAGGAATATGAAGACCAAGTCGGTTTTTTACTTTCCATCCGAGATAAATTTAATGCCATACAAAAAGCCAATAAGAACATATCAGATTTGCGCAAACAAATAAATGACTTTACAGATAAACAAGGAAAAGATTTGCCGGCTGCCATTAAGTTACAGGCAGATACCATCAATAAACAACTCACTATAATTGAGGAAGCATTGCATCAAACCAAAGCCAAAAGCGATCAGGATGTACTTAACTTTCCCATACGGTTAGATGATAAACTTTCTGGCCTGTACGATTTTGCAGCAAGTGGTAACACCGCACCTGCACAACAGGGCAAAGAAACATTCACAGAATTATCAGCACAAACAGATGTGCAGTTAAATAAATTGAAACAACTGCTTGATGAAGAACTGCCGAAACTAAACCAATTGATAAGGGATAAATCGCTTCCTTTAATCGGATTGAAAAAAGAGTAACAAATATAAAAAGGGTGCAACTAAATTGCACCCTTTTTTATTAAGCTGGTAAATGAATTACTTTATTTATTCTATCTTTTTTATTTGTTAACAGCAGGCGTAATAAAAATATTTCGGTAATCAACAGCACCATGATCTCCCTGTATAAACAATGGTCCTGGTTCTCCTTCTTTACTATCGAGAGCACCACCGGTAATGCCGGGTATCTCCTGGCTGCAAATAATAGTTTTACCATTGCCAACAACAGTCACTAATCTGCCTATTAATGTAATATCGTAAGATTGCCATTCACCAGCACTTTTAGCAACCATTTCAATAGGAGCAATAAATCCATAGATTGCACCTAAATAATCTTTTAAAGGTTCTTTGCCTTTACTGTCTTCTACCTGTACTTCGTAGCGTCCACGGAGATATACACCACTGTTGCTTTCTTTTGGATAACGAAATTCAATGTGCAGTTTAAAATCTGTAAACACTGCATCAGTTACCAGGTTGGCGCCGGAATGCGGACTTTGTAATACGCCTTTTTTTACAACCCATTGATTAGTGCCCATTGCATGCCAGCCTTTTAAATCGTTGGTATTTAACAAACGGATTGGCTTGCCCCAAACAGGTTTAGTCTTCCTGCGAAGTGACGGTGCCCGTTGGGCTGTCCAGTTATAAATTTTTCCATCAGCAGCCACCATCGTACCTGTTAAAACATCTCCCTGTAGGCTGGCTTCAAAAGACAAATCATTGTTGTCTTTTTCCCATTGAGGGGGAATAGTAAAACTCATTTTTCCATCTTTAAAATTTATTCTGGAGATGGGGCGTGCACTGCCATCAAAGCCTACAAAATGACCAATCAAATGATTGTTTCCAGAATGGTTTACTTCCAGCCAGGAAGGGCGCTCTTTTCCATCTGCATTTACAGTTATATCCCATCTACCTTCAATGGGAGAAGAGGCAGTAACTGGCAGTGAAGCAGCGTTTGCTGCTATTACGTTTAAAAATACAACCGCAAACGGCAACAACAGTGAGCGATAAATAGATGACAAGAAGATTGTTGGATTTTTTTTCATATAGCTTATTTTAAGAGGTTTTTATTTCCTGATTAATTAACGATTGCAATATAAATCATTCAACGCCGCAAGGTGTAAACTAAAATAATAAATTTCAATTTAATTTTCAATAAAAAAATAAATTCCTCGCTGAATAGATATCTAAAACAATATCTATGCCCATTTGATGTTACCACGCCCCCGCTTCTATTGAACGGGAATTTTCGTGCCTTGTTAGACTTTAGCCCCAGCCCCGCTAAAAGGCAGTGGGCACAGTGCACTGATACCTCAAAGCTCTTTTTTTATTCAATTTGCAGTCTCATTTTTCGTGTAAACTTATTTAGAAACAGCTTGGCATTTTTAAGCCCTTTTTGGCGAATCATAAGCGCACTTATAGTATACTCCAAAGCAGAGGAGGAAGAACCCTTAGCTTGTAATTATTTTAGTTTGATGGCAGAGTTTTATTCGGACAATGGTAATTTTAATGAGATACCCCCCTTATTACCTTGCGGCCTTTTTGTAAAAATAAAATGTAAGCAATCCAAAAACCATATTGGGTATCCATGCAGCCAGCAACGGCGGAAAATCTCCTTTGGTAGCAAACACCAAAGAAAACCGGCTAAATAATATGTAGAGTACACTTAGCACAACCCCCGTTGCAAGGTGAAAGCCACTGCCGCCTCTCACTTTTTTTGAAGAAAGAATTGCACCAATCATGGTAAGGATAATTACAGAAACAGGAATGGCATCCCGGTTGTAACGCTCCACCAACAGGGAACTGATGCCTTCAGTGCCTCTCAGTTTTTCCAGTTGAATTACATCATTAAGTTCTTTTGTAGAAAGCCTGTCTTTTAAAAATTCATCTTTACGCAAATCCCTTGGCTTAAAATTATACTGGATTGATTTGGTAGGGCTACGTTTTAATTCTTCTTTTTCTCCAACAAAAAACCTCTCAACAACGCCATTTAACAACCAGTTTTTTTTGGCAGTATCCCAGGCAATATTATCCGAACGAAGGTTATATACCAGTTTATTATTCGTAAATTTCTGTACAAAGAAATTGCCGCCTGTTTTTGAAGAGGTATCAAAATAACGAATACCGGCGTACGTTGAAGAATCAATTCTGAAATAATAATTCCGTGGCAAAAATCCCCGTGCATAATCTAGTGAACTTGGAACATATTTTGACTCAAAATTACTCCACCGGGCATTGGCATTTGGCAATACAAAATGATAACTAAACCATAGTAATAAAGATAAAAAAAATCCTCCCAGCCAATAAGGAAACAGAAAGCGCCTGAAACTAACACCACTGCTAAGAATAGCAACAATCTCTGTACGATCAGCCATTTTTGCAGTAAAAAATATTACACTAATAAAAACAAACAGGGGAAACAACATGGCATCAATCCTTGGGATAAAACCACCATAATAATCTACAAAAATCTTCCAGGCAGGTAAACCGGATCTTACGAAATCATCCGTCTTTTCACTGATATCAATTACTACCACCACCAGCGTCATTAATGCAATACAAAAGAAAAAAGATACCATAAATTTTTTGAGTATGTAGCTGTCTATTTTTTTCATTTGTTATAAGAAGCGCAAAGCTAACTGAAAATGGCGAATGGGTTTGTGGTTTAACCGAAAAAGAGATGCCTCTGTTTTCAGAGGCATTTTGAATTGTTTTTTTAAAAGGAATTATAGAATTTTCACTTCTGTACGCCTGTTCATTGCCCTGCCTTCGGTTGAAGTATTTTCTTCAATGGGCATCGTCATACCATAGCCTTTGGATGTAAGCCTGCCTGTTGAAATACCCTTTGTTATTAAATAAGCCATCACAGTATTAGCCCTGTTGGTACTCAAAAGCATATTGGCATCTGCTTTACCAACGTTATCTGTATGGCCACCAATTTCAATTTTTTCGTCATCCTTTCTTTTAAGGTATTCTACCAGTTCATCCAATACCCGGTAAGCTTCTTCTTTTAAAGTGGCTTTGCCGGTTTCAAAAGTACAGTTGTCCAGTACAAATGATTTAGGTGCTTCAAACTGAATATCAACATTGATTGCTTTTTTCATAAACTGGTTCTCTTTTAAAACCGGTATGTCCAGCACATTGTAACTGGTAGAATCGTTGAAGCCTAAAATAAATATTTCGTATTTAGCACCTGTTGGCAGGTGTATAGAAAATTTTCCGGAAGAATCTGATAGCCCCTGGTACTCCAATTTGTTGACTGAACTTCTGAACACAATAATTTCATTGGTAAGTATCGTACCTGTTTTAGCATCAACAATAGAAACATCTACAGTAGCATCTTTAGGAAGGTTACCTGAGGTTGCTTTTATCTGTGCATCGCCAATGCCTGGTAAAATAAATGCCGAAAACAGGTAGAGGAAATATTTTTTCATGAAAGGTTTTTTATTGGGTTAAAGATAAAATTAAATTGCAACACAGGATTTTCAAATATTATGCCATCAATTTAATGCTAAAGTTTTTACAGTTAACCATGCTATAAACGCTGCTGCATTCTCAATACCATTTCTTCCTTCCAGCTTTTAAAATCACCGGCTACAATATGTTTTCTGGCTTCGCTTACCAGCCACAAATAAAAAGACAAATTGTGTACGCTCGCAATGGTAAGTCCAAGCATTTCTTTTGCCTTCATCAAATGCCGCAGATATGCCTTACTGTAATAAGCGCTGAAAGCATTATCAAAACCATCATCAATGGGTGAAAAATCCCTCTCCCATTTTTTATTATCAATATTAATAACGCCGTTAGAAGTAAACAACATCGCATTTCGGCCATTACGGGTGGGCATAACACAATCAAACATGTCGATGCCAAGAGCAATGCATTCCAGAATATTCCATGGGGTACCTACGCCCATTAAATAGCGGGGTTTATCAACTGGCAGTATATCGCAGCAATGTTCAGTAAACTCGTACATCATCTCAATAGGTTCGCCCACGCTCAATCCGCCAATAGCGTTACCGGTAGCGTTTTTGGAAGCAATAAACTCCGTGGATGCTGTTCGCAAATCTTTGTATGTACTCCCCTGCACAATTGGAAATAAATTTTGCGTATAGCCATATTTGTCTGGCGTACTATTAAATCTTTCAATGCATCTGTCCAGCCAGCGATGCGTTAAATCCATACTTTTTTTAGCGTAGGTGTAATCACTTGGGTAGGGTGGACATTCATCAAAAGCCATAATAATATCCCCCCCGATAACCCGTTGAATATCCATTACTTTTTCTGGTGTGAATAAGTGTTTACTACCATCAATATGCGATTGAAAAAGCACTCCTTCTTCATTAATTTTTCTGTTGTTGGCAAGAGAAAAAACCTGATAGCCACCGCTGTCTGTAAGTATTGGTCCGGGCCATCCATTAAACTGATGGAGACCTCCGGCTGCTTCTAATGTTTCTAAACCCGGGCGTAAATACAAATGATAGGTATTTCCTAAAATAACTTGAGCCTTTACATCATTTACTAACTGTTGCTGGGTTACGGTTTTTACACTACCCACGGTACCCACCGGCATAAAGATGGGCGTTGCTATTTCACCATGATCTGTTGTTATTTTTCCTGTTCTGGCCTTCGTTAAAGTGTCGGTAAGTTCTAATTCAAATTGAAGTGCAGCCATTGTAAAAGTTAGTGTAAATAGTTATGATTTTATTTAAGTTTGATTGTCAATTGTATGTCAGTAAGATGGTTTAATATTTTACATATGAATGCTTATTTTCGCCAAATGAACCTAATTAACTGGCAATGGGCATTATTTGGCGGCCTTTGTCTCATTACTTTGATACAGATTTTTTATTACTTATTTTTCTTCCTTCGGCTGGCGATTTATAAGCCAGCTTCAAAAGATATTTCTCAAACGCATCCTGTATCTGTTATTATTTGCGCCAGGGATGAGGCGGCAAATTTAGCGAAAAATCTTCCCGGTTCTTTAATACAGGAATATCGGACAACACATGAGGTTATTGTAGTAAATGATAATTCTTTTGATGACAGCAAATACCTGCTGGAAGAGTTTCAAAAAGAATTTAAACAACTGCATGTTGTAGAGCTTAAACAGGAAGCAATGCATATTGCAGGTAAAAAGTTTCCCTTAAGTATGGGCATTAAAGCAGCCAAGTATGAAATTGTGTTGCTTACAGATGCAGATTGTGTACCCGCCAGTGAATTCTGGATCAACAAGATGCAGGCCACCTATGATGATGATACAGAGATTGTATTGGGCTATGGAGCCTATCACAAAAAGAAAGGCTTACTAAATAAAATTATCCGTTGGGAAACCTTGCATAGTGCCATGCAATATTTTAGCTATTCGCTCGCCGGGCTTACTTACATGGGTGTTGGCAGAAATCTCAGTTACAAAAAAACTATCTTCTTCCGGCACAAGGGTTTTTCTGCTCACAATAAATTGGCAAGTGGTGATGATGATTTATTTATCAATATGGCTGCTACCGGTAAAAACACAAAAATAAATATTGATCCTGATACTTTCACACTAAGTGAGCCAGCCAAAAACTGGCAGCAATGGATTAAGCAGAAGAGCCGCCATTACACTACCGGCAAGCATTACAAGGCATTGCATCAATTCTTATTGGGATTGTATTCATTTTCTCATTTTCTTTTCTATCCACTGCTTGCTGCAACGATAGTATTGGTAAACTGGCAATTTGCTATACTAGTTTTTAGCATCCGGTTTATTGTTCAAATACTGATTTTATATCCTGTTACAAAAAAGCTGCAGGAAAAAGACCTTTTCCCAATCTTCTTATTTTTTGATATAGGCATGTTCTTTTACTATTTGTTTTTTGCTTTTGCATTAATTAAAAAGCCAAGGCAACAATGGAAGTAAACACTGATTTTTAGACAGACTTTGAACTGGTATTTGTTAAATGATTTTAACAGCCATGTAAATTGGCACAGTATTGAATCATATAATTAAATCAAATAACTTTGTTATGATTTACAATTCTACTATGCATGCAAGTTTTGAATCAGAAAAAAATAAGAAAGCTTTTTTATACACCCTTATTATTTGTGGTACTATATTATTATTGGCTTTCCTAATTACTTTTCCCATCTTAAAAGTAACACCACCCATTGTTCAGGATTTAATGGAAATTAATCTAGGCAATAATGAAGAAGGCTTTGGAGAAAAACAGCCATTAATAAAAGGAGCAATGAGTAATGTTGCTGCTCCGGAGCCACAGCCTGTTAAAGCAAGCGCCCCAGCCCCACCCGCTGAAAACGAAGCTAAGCCGGAAGATAATGCAGAAGTAGATGCAGCTGCTGTTACAAAAGCTGCAAAAGCTGTTGTAAAAAAAACAACCGTTACTCCCAATATAAAACCTGCTACAGTTTATAAAAATCCAACTCTAGCTCCTGTATCTGTACCTAAACCACCCAAGCCTGTGGCCACCTATAAAGGTCCCGGAAATGGTAAAGGAAATGCTGCATCGGAAGATAATGGCTATCGCTACCAAGGAACAAAGCCCGGCGGAAAAGGCGATGCAGGTGATCCATCTGGCAAGCCAGATAGCTATGGAAATACTCCAGGAGGAAAAAGTGGTGTAAGTGTTCTTCGTGGATCAAGACCGCTGAACTTGGGTAGCCTTAAATTTGAAGATGATTTTAATGAGAATGCAAAAGTGTACCTTGATGTGAAATATAACAGTGCAGGTAATTTTATTAGCAGTGCAGTTTCAAAAGGAACAACTACATCCAACAATACAATATTATCAATCGCTAAAAGAAAAGTAGGGAGCCTTAAATTTCCGGCTTCGGAAGATGGCGGAGTCTCTACAATAATTTTTAATTTCAGGATTAATTGATTGGTACCAAAATATTCCTTTGTTGTAAATGTTTTTGTGAATAAGGAAATCAACACTAACTATTAATTGGGCATTTAACCTTCATACCTTCTTTTACTAAAATGTAAAATGCCCCGGAAATTTTCGGGGCATTTTGCGTTAATAATAATTTGAATCAAAGCTTCTTTATTTTTTCATATACATCACTTCTTTTACCAGCTTAACTGTTCTTGGTACATCAGGCAAATATGCAGCAACCAAATTGGGTGCATAGTGCATAGGCGCATCCACACTAGTTATCCGGCGAATAGGTGCATCTAAATAATCGAATCCTTCTTTCTGAATGCGATAACAAATTTCTGAAGATACGGAAGCAAACGGCCATTGTTCTTCTACTATCACCAGTCGGTTTGTTTTTTTAACGCTTTCTAAAATAGTAAACCAATCAAGCGGGCGTATGGTAGCAAGATCTATTACTTCAGCTTCAATACCTTCTTTGGCTAATTCTTCAGCAGCTCCTAAAGCTACCTTCATCATTTTGTTAAAAGATACAATGGTTACATCTTTGCCTGTACGCTTAATAAATGCTTTGCCTATTGGCAGTAAATACTCTTCTTCAGGTACTTCTCCTTTTTCGCCATACATCACCTCACTCTCCATAAATACAACAGGATCATCATCCCTGATGGCACTTTTCAATAACCCCTTAGCATCGTAAGGGTTACTTACTGATATTACTTTTAAGCCTGGGATATTAGCGTACATTGATTCAAATGCTGTAGAGTGTTGCGCCCCTAACTGCCCGGCGCTTCCATTTGCACCACGAAATACAATGGGACAACCAACTTGGCCACCACTCATTGCCAGCATTTTAGAAGCAGTATTCAATATCTGATCAAGTGGCAATACAGCGAAATTCCATGTCATATATTCAACAATAGGGCGTAAACCATTTTGCGCTGCACCTACAGCGATTGCTGTAAATCCAAGCTCAGCAATTGGTGTATCTATAATTCTCTTTTCGCCAAATTCATCCAGCATACCCTGGCTCACTTTGTAAGCACCATTGTATTCAGCTACTTCTTCACCCATTAAAAATACCCGCTCATCTCTGCGCATCTCTTCCTGCATGGCTTCTCTCAACGCTTCTCTAAATGCTATTTGTCGCATGTGGTTTATTTAGTTTTTATACAATTCAAAAAACTGTTATTGCTTTTTGATGCGCAAATTTATTCTATCAAATCTACATTATCAAATTGAGTTGAAAATACAGTATGTTATTTAATGAAAAAGAAGAAATGAGGGAACTGATTATTAGTAAGCAGAAGTAAAAACGACTACAACAATTTAAAAAATTGACCGCTAACCTTAAAATACAACTTTTATAAATTATAAAGCTGCCGTAAAAATTACGACAGCTTTACAAATAGACTGATTAAATTATTTTTGTTTAACTATCTGTTTAAATAATTTTCCATTTACAGTATTAAACTGAATAATATAGCTTCCTGAAGGAACCTGAAGCAATTCATCAATTGCGATGAAATTATATCCTTTTATCATCGTTACAGTCTTAGAAACTACTTGTGCCCCAGTTACATTATAAACTTTTACAACAGTAGTTTCATTTTTATCCCATTCAATGTTAATATTAATATTATTGATGAATGGATTTGGTGAGACTGTAAAATCTCCCAATGTTTTTTTCAATTTTAAAGGAACTATTATAGAGAAAATAATTTTCCCATCAACATCTATTTGTTTTAGGCGGTAATAAACTATGGGTGATGTTACATCAGCTATATCGTCATTTATAAAATATTTTATTTTTGAAGTTGAATTTCCACTGGCAGATTTGCTGGCAACAGTTTTAAATTTAACTCCATCATTGCTCCTTTCTATTTCAAAACTTTTTGAGTTATATTCCATTGAAGTACTCCAGGCTACTTTTACCTTTTTATCTGCCAATAAGAATGCTGTAAATGTTGTTAATGTAACAGGAAGTGAACCCCCATCCGGATTAATAACTGCTGTTGCATCATCAACAAAATCTACCAACGCATCAGATTTCACATTTAATCTTGCTGTATTAACTATTTGTGGAACAACTCCATTTGACGGTGTATTTACTGTTACTTTAAACTCAACTTCAAATGAATCAGTAGGTTCAAGATATCCTCCGGCACTTGCAGTTGCGTTATTTCCCATTCTAAATATAACCGTCTTTGTTGCCGCATCATATTCTGCAATATCATCACCAAAAACATCTGTTTTTAGTCCTGCGCTTACACCCGGTCCATAATTTACCATTAAAGAATTATTTACATATGTTACTGTTGAAGGAAGAGGATCAGTTAGTATTGTTGCATTTGCATTGCCCGCCCCAATATTTTTGCCTTTTAAAGTGTAAGTAAGTATCTCTCCAGGCTGGGCTGTATGGTTATTATTGGCATCAGTTACTGATTTCGAAAGTTTGATAATAGGATCTTTCATTTTAATTACAAAAGTAATTACACCTGTAAAATATTGATCTTGCGATGTAACAAACTGAACCGTAGCACTGGATGCATTGGGAAGTATTCCATAACCGGTACCCACGTAAAATTGATCAATATCTATCCCCATTTGGTCCGTATAATTAGGGTTTTTTGAAGTTACATGTACACCATCGTTTGATATAGTACCATTAAAAACATTGTTTAATGGATTAATGGAATTGCTAACAGGGTTTCCATTAATTTTAAAGCTATCTTCTTTAAATCTTGCATCACCCTCCCATGCAATTACACCAACCTGTGCATCAGTATTTGCTAAAGCGCCGGACGGAACATTTAATCCCGTTAATGTAACTGTATTTGTGAAAACACTATTGCCATTAAAAATCTGTTGGTAACCATCATAAACCCGGACGCTGTTAAAATTTAAACTTGGATTTTCATAAACAACTACAATACTCCATGCTCCATAGTTTCCATAATCTCCGCCTGTACCTTTTGAAAAGGTACCATCACCCACTGTATAAGTGCCGCTGCCGTTCAATTGTACCAAAGCTGTTACATCTACATAGGCCTGATAAAGAGAAAACTCAGTACTTAATCCTGTATTAATTACCGTTTGGTTAAGTTGAACTGCTGATAATTGCTGATAAGTTCCACTACTACCTTTTCTGATTTTAATTATTTGATTTAAAGGGTCCAACATATTAAAATCAGATTTTAATGCCCTGCCACCCCAATAGAGTCTGGCCATCTTAATAGTGTTTGTGCCTGCTGGTAAAACTAAATCAGCAGAAGAAGAATTTCTTGTGCCTGCACCATCCCCGGTGTTTCCATCAATATCAATGTATTGCATATTCGTAAGACCAAAATTACCATTATCGTACAAACTATTACCGTCAACACTATTTCCATTCATAGCAACAGTATTTACAGATCCGTCAGAGTTTGACGAATACATTAGCGTATTGCCAAGCAAGGCAGTTCCTCCTTTTAAATTTTCGGAGAATACGATTCCAAAATTTCTACTTTGACCTTTTGAGTTGAAAAATGTTAAAGAAAGAAAAGTAATTATAATGACAGTGTGATAAATTTTTTTTAATAAAATAACTGAGTAATTTTTTTTCATGATGTAGTTTTTTGGTAACAATAACAAAGTTTAAAAATGATTATTTAATATGATTAAGATCAGCAAACCTTTTTGTCAATTAAATAAAAACTTAAAGAATATTTTATCGATTTTAAACAGAATATGGTAAAAATAATAAAAATAAATGCACAATCTCAAACTAGAACAATCTAACAATAGATTCTTAATCATTAATTAGTAAGTTGGTATTAAATTATTTGCAATGAAAAAAGAACTTTATGTAGCATAACAAATCAATAAATAAGATAATAAATTAGTTTATAAAACACAGTTACCTCAAAGTATTTAAAGATAATGGGTGGTAAGTTAATGTAATTTTCATTTTTGACAACAAATCAAACTAAATTAAAAAAAGCTTAGCGTTACAGTCAACAATAAATGAGATTTTACAAAACAAAAAAACCACCTTCATAATGAAGGTGGTTTATAAAATTTGTGATGAATTATCCTATTTTTTCAACTTGCATATAATTCAATTCTACCGGTGTTGCTCTTCCAAATATTTTAACCTGAACTTTTAATTTTTTCTTCTCGTCGTTTACTTCCTCTACCATACCATTAAAATCATTAAATGGTCCATCAATTATTTTTATTGTTTCACCAATAATAAATGGCTCACTCATGGTCATCCCGCCGGCTTCACCCATCTCATCCACTTTACCCAGCATCTTATTTACTTCCGACTTTCTAAGTGAAATAATATTTCCTTTACTTCCTTTTCCGTCAGTTAAAAAATGCATCACGTTGCTTATATTGCTAATGTGCTGCACTATATCATCGCTTAATTTATTATCTGCAACTTCTATCATTACATACCCCGGATAAAAATTTCTTTCTCTCATCACTTTTTTACCAGCTTGAACCTTGTAAACTTTTTCTACCGGTAAAAAAATCTGCTTAATAATTCCTGACCAACCATTTCGGATAATATCTTTATCAAGATACTCCTTTATTTTACGCTCCTTTCCACTAACAACACGTAGAACGTACCATTTATTTTCTTTTTCCTGAGTTACTTCCTGTACGATTGCTTCTTCCATACTAATTACTTCTTAAATAATCCGTAAACAAATTTTAAAGACCCATTGGCAACAAAATCCATTACCCATACCAACGCAGTAATAAATAAAGTGGCACCTAATACAATCATGGTTGATTGTTGCAATTGTTCCCATGTAGGCCAGGTAACTTTTTCTACCAGTTCCTTATAAGAGTCCCTGAGATAAGCCGAAAATTTATTCATAGTTCTAATTTGAAATTTGTAAGCAAAAGCTGCAAAGAAAAAACATTACTTCACCAAGTAAAATCAGTATTTTCAAATACAAGTATTCTCCTATTTATTAGCACGGGAACTAGGATTCGAACCAAGATCAAAGGTTTTGGAGACCCGTATGCTACCGTTGCACCATTCCCGTGTTTAGTATAAAGTACAAAGTACTTAGATGTAAAACCTAAGTACTTTGTAAAGATATAAATACTGATTTATTTAATTGTACTAATTTAGTACAAAGTATTACTTAACGATTTCAGTAACCTGACCAGCACCTACGGTACGGCCACCCTCCCTGATCGCAAATTTCAATCCTCTTTCCATTGCGATTGGTTGAATCAATACAACATTTAGTGAAGTATTGTCACCAGGCATAACCATTTCAGTTCCTGCATTCAATGTAACTTCTCCAGTTACATCAGTAGTACGGAAATAAAACTGAGGACGATATTTATTAAAGAATGGAGTATGACGACCACCTTCTTCTTTGCTTAAAACGTATACTTCACCTTTAAATTCAGTATGCGGAGTAATAGTACCTGGTTTGCAAAGCACCATACCACGACGGATTTGAGTTTTCTCAATTCCACGTAAAAGTAATCCTGCATTATCGCCAGCTTCACCTTCATCCAATAACTTTTTGAACATCTCAACACCTGTGCAGGTTGATGCCAAAGGCTTTTCCATTAACCCTACAATTTCAACCGCCTCGCCTACTTTAATACGCCCCCTTTCGATACGACCAGTTGCTACTGTACCACGACCAGTAATAGAGAATACATCCTCTACACTCATCAGGAATGGTAAATCAACTAAACGTGGTGGAAGTGGAATGTAGGAATCTACAGCATCCATCAAATCATCGATTGCTTTAATCCATTTTTCATCACCAGCTAAAGCGCCAGTAGCTGAACCTTGAATAATTGGAGTATTATCACCATCAAAACCGTAAGAAGTTAACAACTCACGAATTTCCATTTCTACCAATTCAAGTAATTCAGGATCATCAACCAAATCAACTTTGTTCATAAAAACAACGATTTGAGGTACGCCAACCTGGCGAGCCAACAAAATGTGCTCTTTGGTTTGTGGCATTGGACCATCAGTGGCAGCAACTACTAAAATAGCACCATCCATTTGAGCCGCACCTGTAATCATATTTTTCACATAGTCAGCGTGACCTGGACAGTCAACGTGTGCATAGTGACGTAAAAGCGTAGCATACTCTACGTGAGCTGTATTAATGGTAATACCCCTTTCTTTTTCTTCGGGAGCGCCATCAATATCATCATAATTTTTTTTCTCCGCTAAACCTTTTTTTGACAAAACATCGGTAATAGCGGCAGTTAATGTTGTTTTACCATGATCCACGTGACCGATAGTACCAACGTTTAAGTGGGGTTTATCCCTTTTGAATGATTCTTTTGCCATTTTTGGTATTTTTTAATTTTTGTTTTGAATATTGGTTAATATTTAAAGTCACTAAACCACTGACTAATTATTTAGAGCTGTTGATGAGAATTGAACTCACGACCTCTTCCTTACCAAGGAAGTGCTCTACCCCTGAGCTACAACAGCTTTTAAACCATTATAAACTCAGAAAACTGAGCTACATAAACAATATTTTAAAGATCAGTGATTATCAAAAATCACAACCTTCCCGATTAAATCGGGATGCTCTACCCCTTAACTACAACGGCATTAACTAAAACATCCGCCGTAGCAGGAATGAATTTAAAAAAGAGCGGAAGACCGGGCTCGAACCGGCCACCTGAAGCTTGGAAGGCTACCGCTCTACCAAATGAGCTACTTCCGCTAATACAATTGAAATTCTAAATTGAAAAAACAATCGAAAAAACCAACATCTAAAAGAACTTCCAAATTTCCATTTTGCAAAAAGCAAACTGGCAATGTGGGCAGAGTAGGTTTCGAACCTACGTACTCTTACGAGAACAGATTTACAGTCTGTCGCCTTTAACCACTCGGCCATCTGCCCATTTTTTGTTGGTTGGCAAGTTAACAAGTTGGAAAGAAAAGTAATTCAACTTTTAAATTTCTAAAATCATCAACTTTACCCCAGAGCCGAAGACTGGAGTCGAACCAGCGACCTACTGATTACAAATCAGTTGCTCTACCAACTGAGCTACTTCGGCTAATTACTAAAGAACTTTTTTATTGTGATAAAACTGATTTAGATACTCTTTCAGTTTTTTTCGGATGGCAAAGGTAGGTGAAAATGTTTATTACCAAAATTTTGAAAAAGATTTTTTTAAACATTCATCTCAATAATGTTAATAAGCCATAAACAAAAAAAATCCCCCGGGTTTCGGGGGATACTATTTTAAGCTGCAAGTTTTTCTTTCTTTCGCTTTATTTGCATAATTATAGAGTCTAAAGCAACATCAAAACTTTCTTCAAATGACTTAGAAGAGTGCTTTACAAAGATGTCGCACTTGGGAATGTGTACTTTGATTTCAGCTACTTTGTCTTTAATGTTGTGTACAACATTATCTAATTTTAAAAACACATCCACTTTCGTTATTCGGTCGTGATACTGGAAAATTTTTGATACTTTTTTTTCTACATAGGATACCAATTTAGAATCTGCGTCAAAATGCACAGTCTGGATGTTTACGTTCATAGCAATCTAATTTTAAAGTTTGTGAACAATTGTGATAAAATTTCAGGTAAACATACTAAGTCATAGGCTAATTAATTTTAAAGTTTTAACTAAAAATGAAATTTCAAGTTA
The DNA here is from genome assembly GCA_043745055.1 of Chitinophagaceae bacterium. Lineage (GTDB taxonomy): Bacteria > Bacteroidota > Bacteroidia > Chitinophagales > Chitinophagaceae > Ferruginibacter. Next base: position 20,725 of record JAYTTM010000271.1, read on the forward strand.
GGAATTAAGGGCTGGAATTCCAAATAAATATTTCCTATCTAACATGCAAAATTGGCTTTTTATTGTACTCTTTAATTAATTATGCTTTGGGGTGTGCTTTTTTATAAACATCTTTCAATTTCTCAATTGTATTATGGGTATATATCTGGGTGGCAGCAAGGCTGCTATGGCCAAGCAACTCCTTTACAGCATTAATTTCCGCCCCATTGTTCATAAGGTGAGTAGCAAAAGAATGACGAAGCACATGGGGGCTTTTTTTATTTATGGTTGTAACCAACGAAAGGTATTTGTTTACAATATTATAAACCATCCTGGCATATAACTTTTTACCTTTGTAATTGATAAATAAATTTAACGAATCAAACGATTCGAAATTAATTCGCTTGTTTTTCATATACAGGAGAATTGTATCCATCAACATCTGGTTTATTGGTACTATACGCTCTTTATTTCCTTTACCCAATATTTTAATAAAACAGTTACCTGCATCAATCTGAGATTCTTTTAGATTTACCAATTCTGCCAGACGCATACCGGTAGCATAAAACAATTTTAAAATCAATTCTTCGGTTTGCCCATCCCAGGTTACTGGAAAATCTACCAAACTAAACAATGTTTGTATGTCTTTTTCCTCTACATATTGAGGTAGTCTTTTTTTAATTTTTGGAGATATAATTGTTGTCATTGGGCTGGTAGTAATATGGCCCTGTTTTAATTGGTATTTATAAAATGATTTTAAACAGGAGATTTTCCGGTTGATGGATTTTGATTCCATCCCGCTATTCTTTAATCCGGCTAACCAACTTCTTACAAACGAACCAGTAACCTGGTTTAAAGGAATATCACCAAATTCAATATGAAGGAAATTAAAGAAAGACTGAAGATCATTTTCATAAGATACAATCGTATGCCTGGAATATCTTTTCTGAAAAGTAAGAAAATCGAGAAAGGGGCGATAGTTGGATGAGTGTTGACCAGGCATAAAAAACTGGTAACAAGTTTTAAATACCGGTTACCAGTTCAAGTTATTTAGTAAAAAAATATTTTACAAATCTAATTTTCCGCTTGCCATTCCTTGCTTATACACGGCCTTTAAAACCTGCGTACGACGCCTGATTGATGGCTTCATGAAAGACTGCCTTTCTCTTAATTGCAAGAGTGTTTTGCTTTTTTCGAATTTTTTCTTGTACTTCTTTAAAGCTTTATCGATGTTTTCGCAATCTTTTGAATCAATTATTAACATATTATATACCTCCTTTAATAGATTTTTAAGGACCGCAAAGATAACGGAATAAACCAAATTTCAAAATTCAAATAATAATTTTTTTGAGATGATGAATTATTATTTACTAAGAGTCCCTCTCAATAAGAAATGATGCCAATTCTGTAAGGCATGCCTTTCGTTTTTCAGTAACAGCAATATCTTGCAAATGCTGCAAGGCTGTTTGCAGGTATCTTTCTTTTAATTCTTTAGCCCAGCTATCAACATTGCATTTTTTAAAAATGGCCAATACCTTTTCTACTTTGTCGGCAGGGTTATCATTCATCAATTGGAGTAAATTCTTTTTTGTATTTTCATCGGCCGCCTCCAGAGCGTGTATCATCAGGAAAGTCTTTTTATTTGCTATAATATCCCCACCTACCTGTTTACCAAATTTATCAGGATTTCCAAATGCATCAAGGTAATCATCCTGTACCTGAAAAGCAATACCCAGGTTTTTGCCGAACTCATAGATGTGCTGCTGGTTTCTTTCGCCTGTGCCACCCAGGATGGCTCCTATTTGAAGGCTGGAAGCCAACAATACAGAGGTCTTCTGGGTAATCATGTGCAAGTATTCATCCATGTTCACCATTTCCCGTTTTTCAAAATCCATATCCAACTGCTGACCTTCGCACACCGCCTTAGCCGTATTGTTAAAAAGATGTAATACCTTTTGTAGGTGGCCTGCTTTCATTTTATTTAAGTATTCATATGCCATCACAAACATTACATCACCTGCCAGTAGTGCCGTTGATTCGCCATATTTTGCATGCACTGTAGGCATACCACGACGCATAGGAGCTTTATCCATAATATCGTCATGTATTAAACTAAAATTGTGAAACAATTCTATTCCTGCTGCAGCAAAATAAGCATCTTGATGTATTTCATCAAAGAGCTCATTACCCATTAAAACACATACTGGTCTTACCCTTTTTCCACCTAATTGTAAAATATATTGAGCAGGGTTGTACAATGTTGCTGTATGTTCGGGAAAATGGCGGGTATTGAATTTTTCGTCAAATATTTTTGACAATTCTATGAAAGAGTGCATGCGTATTTTAACTTTTATTTCAATTTAAAACTCACCTGATTATCATTTATAACCAATAGTAAACCCATTTGTAAACACTACCAACTGGTTGTTGTTGGGTTTAAGGCAACCAATGATAATCTAGTTGTCGTTTATCTAAATTTGCGGCTGCTACCTGTATTTTTACGGCATCACCCATTCTGAATTTTTTACCGGTACGCACTCCGATTAATGCATAATCACTTTCATCTAAACGGAATTCATCATAATCGCTCAAATCTCTGATGGTGACCATTCCCTCGCATTTATGCAATACCGTTTCTACAAAAAATCCAAAGCTTGCCACACCACTGATAATGCCATCAAAATATTCACCCAGGTAATTTTGCATAAATTCAACCTGCTTGTATTTATTGCCTGCTCTTTCTGTCTCCATTGCCTTGCGTTCCCTATCGCTGCAATGCTTGCATTTTTCCTCCATCTTTTTATCAACCTTTATATTTTTATCCAGGCATTCCTGCAAAACACGATGCACCATTACATCAGGGTAACGCCTGATAGGAGAGGTAAAGTGGCAATAGTGTTCAAAGCCTAACCCATAGTGGCCGATATTCTTTGAGGTATAAATTGCTTTTGACATGGTTCTGATACCGAGCTGTTCCAGCACGTGTTGCTCCGGCTTGCCGTTTACCTCTTTCAATAGATTATTAAATGATTTTGCCACGGCTGCATCATCCTTCATATCGAAGGTGTAACCAAACTTTTTTGCAAAGGCAACAAATGGTTTTAGTTTCTCTTCATCCGGATTAGCGTGAATTCGATATGGAAAAGGGAGTGGCTCTTTATCAATTTTTATTTTAGAAACATATTCGGCGATGGTGCGGTTGGCCAATAGCATAAACTCTTCAATCAGCTGATGAGATTCTTTACTTTCCTTTATTACAATACCGATAGGTTTACCGGTTTCATCTAATGTAAAACGCACTTCCTGCGAAGAAAAATTAATGGCTCCGTTATCAAACCGTTGTTTACGAAATTGTTGTGCAAGGTCGTTTAATAACAATATGGCGTTGGAATGCATTCCTTCCTTGGAATCTATTATTGTTTGTACATCTTCGTAAGAAAAACGATGATCGCTGTGGATTACAGTCCTGCCAATCCAATGGTGCTTGATTTCACCCCTATTGGTAATTTGGAAAATTACAGAGAAAGTATATTTATCTTCATTTGGACGAAGTGAGCACAATTCGTTGCTTATTCTCTCTGGCAGCATAGGGTTTACCCTGTCTGGCAAATACACACTGGTTGCTCTTTCATAAGCTGCCTTATCAAGTATGCTATTGGGTTGTACAAAATGACTTACATCGGCTATATGTACACCAATTTCATAATAGCCATTGTCAAGGTTTCGTATTGAAATGGCATCATCAAAATCTTTCGCATCTACCGGATCAATCGTAAAGGTTAATATGTCCCTGCAATCTTTTCGCTTTCTTAATTCTTCCCTGGAAATAGCTTCAGATAACTTCATAGCTTCCTGTAATACTACTTCATCAAAAACAAGTGGAAAGCCATTATCAATTAGCAATTCTTTCATGGCCATATCGTTAAGATCTGTGGCTTTCAAAATACTAACTACTTCACCTTCAGGTTTTTTTTCGCTTTTATCCCATTTTACCATTTTTACCACTACCCTATCGCCATCAATTGCCCCGTTTAATTTTTCTATAGGAACATAAAAATCCGGAACCGGTTTATCAGTTGCCGGTATAAAAAAAGCTATGTCTCTTTTTAGTTGAAGATTGCCAACAAAAGTGTTTTGTTTCCTTTCAACTACATCTATAATCTTACCTTCTGTACGCCTTCCACGGCCACTATCTTTATTAAATTGGACTTTTACAATATCACCATGAAAAGCCCTGTTGATATCATTGGGCTTTATTACAATATCCTTTTCCATTCCCTCTACAATAACATACCCCATGCCACCCCGGGCAATATCCAATCTTCCTTTTACTGTGGACGTTTGCGATGATTTTTTTTCTGTTGATTTTTTCTCTTTGTGCATAATTTAATGTTTCCGTCAGGTCGCAAGACCCCCAATCTATTTAAGCTGCAATGTACCAACAAAATGCTACATTGAGTTAAATCAATCGTTTTGCAGGCACCATCCAACACTCCAAAAAAGGTTATTACCAGAACTATCTGGATACTTTCACTTGTAAGTTTATGTACTGATATTGCCAGCGAAATGTTATACCCGGTAATGCCTGTTTTTTTACAGAAAATTGGCTTTTCAATAGTACTAATTGGTATTTTAGAAGGTTTGGCAGAAGCTGTTGCCGGCCTTAGCAAGATATATTTTGGACAACGCAGTGATCAGGCTGGCAAACGACTTCCATTTGTACAATTAGGTTATACCCTAAGCGCAATAAGCAAACCCATGATGGGTATTTTTATTTTTCCGGCATGGATTTTTTTGGCAAGAACTTTAGATAGGATTGGCAAAGGTATACGCACCGGGGCAAGAGACGCCTTGCTAAGCGATGAAGCCACACCTGCTACCAAGGGACGTGTATTTGGGTTTCACAGAAGCCTGGATACCTTAGGCGCAGCAATTGGCCCGGCAGTTGCATTGCTTTACCTGTATTATAATCCTGGCAATTACCGCACACTTTTTTTTATTGCATTTGTACCAGGTTTACTGGCAATTATTGCCAGTTTGTTAATAAAAGAAAAAAGAAAGAATAAAATTGCCAAAACTGCCAGTTCCTTTAACTTTTCAATTTTTACCCGATATTGGACTGCAAGTTCTGATACTTACAAAAAGGTCGTTATCGGTTTATTATTCTTTGCCTTATTTAATAGTACAGATGTTTTTTTATTATTACAAATGAAAGCAAACGGGCTTAGCGATACTGCTGTGATTGGAGTTTATATATTTTACAATCTTGTTTATGCCTTGCTGGCTTATCCCATTGGCATACTTGCAGACAGGTTTGGCTTGAAAAAAATATTCCTCTGCGGCCTGGTACTTTTTGCGGTGGTATATACCTTTTTTGCATTTAAACAAACTATCCCGGTTTATCTGTTGCTTATTTCATTATATGGTATGTATGCTGCAGCTACAGAAGGAATAGCAAAGGCATGGATTAGCAATGTGGTGGATAAAAGTGAAACGGCCTCTGCAATAGGCACCTATGCCGGATTTCAAAGTATAGCTGCATTAATTGCCAGTAGTGTGGGTGGAATGTTGTGGTATTATTTTGGATTTAAGGTTACATTTTTAGTGACTGCCGCAGCCACCATGCTGGCTGTGTTTTATTTAAGCAGCATAAGTTCTAAAAAGGCAAATTCAAACTAATATAATTAGAATTAGAATTGAATATTAAATACAAGTAAAAAGGAGTTTGAAACCAAATATTGCTATAAAATTATAAAAAGTATTTTCATGAAAAATGATTTCTTAAAAAAAAGGTTTACCCTTTTAACATTTACAAACAGCATATTTTAAACACTTGTCAATTTTCTAATAGTCTTTTATATATTTTTGATTTATTAAAAGCATATCAGTACTTAATCCTGCATTATAAAAATGGAAAAAATTATATATTTCTGGGATCACATTACAACCGGCCAGCGAGTGTTGACTATAATAGCTCCATTAATATTTTTTTGGTTACTGGAATACATTATTCCACTTTTTTATTTTGATAAGAAATATAAAAAAATCAGGCATACCGGAGTGAACCTGGTTTTTCTGTCAACCACACTTATTTTAAACCTGATACTTGGTGTTGCAACAGTTGCTGTTGCTAATTGGACAACAAATCACCATATTGGAGTACTTAATTGGATAGTGATGCCGCTTTGGCTGCAGGTTTTGTTGATGCTTTTTGTAATGGACTTATTTGCACAGTATATACCGCATTACCTGATGCACAAAGTGAAATTCCTTTGGAGATTTCATGTAGTACACCATAGTGACACCCATGTAGACGTTAGTACCGGAACACGCCATCACCCGGGCGAATGGGTACTGAGAGAGAGCTTTACCATCATCGGTATAATTATTATGGGTGTGCCGGTTGGGTTATATTTTATGCACCGTAGCTTTCAGGCATTATTTACTTATTTCAATCATGCTAATATCTGCTTACCCAAATGGTTGGACAAAACAATCGGTTTAGTTTTTGTATCACCTGATATGCATAAATTTCATCACCACCATAAACGACCATGGACGGATATGAACTTCGCCAACAGTTTCTCTATCTGGGACAGGTTATTTGGCACGTTGGTTTACGATGATATCAAGAAAATCCAGTATGGTATTGATACACTGGATGGCAACCTGGATGAGAAGATTGGCTTTCAAATGAAAGTCCCCTTTGATTATAGTGTGCAGGTTACAAGACCAGAGCTAGAAGAATAGTAAAACTTTACAACTAATAAAATACCATTATTAACAACTACACTTTCCAATCATCTTGTAAAATCCGGAGCACCCTATCCCAGTAAAGTGTTTTGTCAATCTTAAATAAGTTTATCAAATAAGCTATTTCCTTTTTGCGAAAGTCCATTTCCCGATTGCTAGCAAATTTTTATTTAAACAGTTTCATTTTTGCACCTCATTAATAACTAACGAAAAGAGGGATTTATAAAAATGAAAAAAAATTATAGAAAACAACTGCTAACCGTATCACTTGCCACGCTATTGATAAATTCTACCTGGGCTCAACAACAAGAACAACCCAAACCTACCGACAGTCTTTTTAGCAAAAACCTGCCCGAAATAACAGTTGTGGGCAAAGGAAGCAAAAGCGATTACCAGCAAATGCCAGAAATTGTGGGTACTAATATTTATGCTGGCAAAAAAAATGCACTAATTGTATTGGACAATGTAAAAGGAAATGTAGTAACCAATACTATGCGTCAGGTATTGGCAAAAGTACCGGGCATTCATATTTGGGAAAGTGATCCTAGTGGCATACAAATTGGCATTGCAGCAAGAGGGTTAAGCCCCAACAGAAGTTGGGAATTTAACGTTCGTCAAAATG
>JAYTTM010000272.1:0-7571 GCA_043745055.1 Chitinophagaceae bacterium
GTATGATTGGTGCCGGACGCATAATCACCCACACTTTCAGGAGAGTAATGACCGATAAAAACGCTGCCTGCATTTACCACATATTCTGCCAACATTTCAGCATTGTCGGAAGCAATGATTAAATGCTCTGCCGCATATTCATTCAGCAGACTGAATGCTGCAACTGTATTTTCCATTACAACAAAACGGCTGTTTTCCAAAGCCCTTGCAGCAATTTCCTTTCGGGATAATTGAGCAAGTTGTCGGGCAATTGCTGATTTAATCTTTTCCACAATTGCAGTTGAACTGGCAACCAACAACACCTGGCTATCTGCACCGTGTTCTGCCTGGCTTAACAGATCTGAAGCAACAAATTCAGTGTGACTTGTTTCATCTGCATAAACTGCCACTTCACTTGGGCCGGCAGGCATATCAATGGCAATACCTTCTTTGTTTACCAATTGCTTGGCACAGGTAACATATTGATTACCGGGACCAAAAATTTTATAAACCTGCGGAACACTTGCAGTACCATACGCCATAGAAGCAATGGCCTGAACACCTCCAATTTTATAAATATTTTTTAAGCCAATCAGCTGTGCAACATAGAGTACAACCGGATTTACTTTTCCATTTTTATCAGTAGGTGTGCAAACAATAATTTCTTTACAACCCGCCATCACAGCAGGTATCCCCAGCATTAACAATGTTGAAAACAACGGTGCGGATCCGCCTGGAATGTACAAGCCCACTTTTTGTATGGCCAGCGATTTTCTCCAGCATACAACACCCACTGTAGTTTCAACTTTTTTTACAATTTCTTTTTGTGATTGGTGAAACAGGTTAATATTGTTTTTTGCTATTTGAATGGCAGCCTTTAACTCATCACTTACCTGTAATATTGATTCGGCTATTTCAGCTTCACTAACTTTTAGTTCATTCAATTGCACCTTATCAAATTGCAGGGCATATTTTTTAACTGCTGCATCGCCATTTAATTTTACATCCTGTAAAATTGTGGCAACGGCTTCTTCCAAAGGCTTATTGTCGAATATAGGCCGCTGAATAATTTGAGGCCATTCATTTTTTAATGGATTTATAAAAATTTTGCTCATCATCATTTTTACGTTCTTCTATTTATTTTTTGTTGGAACTTTTTTATACTTGATTGTAGTGCCGATATTAAAAAAATAGTTTACAACATCTTTTCAATAGGCAAAACAATAATCCCTTGTGCCTCAAAAGACTTTAACTTCTCAATCACTTCCCAAAAGTCATTTTCTTTCACTACACTTTGTACGCTGCTCCAGCCTTCTTCTGCAAGGGGTACAATAGTTGGACTCTTCATTCCGGGAAGTAATGCAGCAATATTTTTTAATTGGTGATTGGGTGCATTCAGCAGAATATATTTATTGTTTTTGGCATTTTTTACCGCTTTAATTCGAAGTAATAATTTTTCAAGAATCTGTTGCTTTTCTGCCGATAAATTTTTATTGGAAGTAAGGACAGCTTCTGATTGCAAAATGGTTTCAACTTCTTTAAGGCCATTGGTAAATAAGGTGCTTCCGCTACTAACCAAATCGCAAATTGCTTCGGCTAAACCTATGCCAGGCGCTATTTCTACCGAACCACTAATTTCGTGTATCTCTGCATTGCAACTATTTTTATTTAAAAATTGTTGCAGAATTACAGGATAACTGGTGGCAATTTTTAATCCGTTTAAATCTGCACAAGACTCATAAACAGCCGATTTGGGAACAGCAATACTTAAACGGCATTTGCTAAAGCCAAGGCGAAATACCAGGTTGATATCTTTTTGCTTTTCCAGCAACACATTTTCTCCCACTATGCCAATGTCTGCTACACCATCATATACGTATTGAGGAATATCATCGTCCCGTAAAAAATATACTTCTATGGGAAAATTACTGGCAGTAGTTTTTAATTGCTTGTTGCCATTGTTGAGGTCGATGCCGCACTCTTTCAATAATTTGATTGAGTCCTCATACAACCTGCCTGATTTTTGAATTGCGATTTTTAGCATTTGTGCCCCCATCCCCTAAAGAGGAGTTTTTTTAGTGAATAATTATGAATAGTACTTGCAAATTTTCTAGCCCCTTAGTTTTTTTATTTCAGCCATGATAAACATTAAAAATCATTTTACCCGGCTAAATTTCTACTTTAATTCTGTTACTTACTTCCTTATGACCTCACCCCAACCCCTCTCCAAAGGAGAGGGGCTAGAACCCTTAATCAGTAAAAGTTTCTGTGTTAAAGAAGAATCTTAGCCAACCAATAAAGATTAAAAATACAAAGGGCTCACCTTTTTGGTAAGCCCTTTGTTGAATTATGTTCAGTACATACATATCAGCATTGCTTACCTGTTGGTAAAGTATGATGATGGTGTATGTGTGTGATTTGTTTCATTTGTGTTGCAAAGTAATGGCTGTAATATTATTTTACCAAAAAAAATTGCCCCCATCCCCTAAAGGGGGGTATAAATCTTCTTTTGAAAGAAAGATTTCACCCACCCCCGCTGGCTAGCGGGGAGTTTTGCCCCCATCCCCTAAAGGGGAGTTATTCAATGATTCTAATCAAAACATAAAGTCCAAATTTTAAAAAGACTCTATATTTATGCCTAACCCGGGTTTATCGGTATAGATTATTTTTCCATACTCAAAACTTACACCCTTAGCAATATCTTCGGCTAATAACAACGGTCCATCCATATCTACATAATCCAGCAGTGGCGCTAATTGTGCAATGGCGGCTGTTCCTACAGAACTTTCGTTCATACAGCCGATCATTACTTTCATACTTAGTTCCCTTGCTTTTGTTATCATTCTTTTTGCAGGTGTAATGCCGCTACATTTGGTAAGTTTGATATTTATGCCATGAAAATGCTGGTGGCATTTTTCTACATCATGTTCGATTACACAGCTTTCATCGGCGAATAACGGAAGCGGCGATTTTTCATATAAAATTTTCATGCCCTCCCAATTGTCTTTTGCCAGTGGCTGTTCTACAAACTCAACGCCCAATTCTTTTAAGACGGGGATTTTTTCCAGCGCCTGTTCCAGTGTCCAGCCGGCATTGGCATCTACCCTAAAGACTGCATCGGTGTGTTTGCGCAAGGCTGCTACCATTTCAATATCGCCCGCTACACCAACTTTTATTTTATAAACGGGCCATGGTTTTTCCTGCATCTTGGCAACCATTTTTTCAATAGTATCAATACCAATAGTAAAATCTGTGATGGGACTTTTGGTGATATCCAATCCCCATAATTCATGCAATTGCTTGCGTTTCATTTTGCCAAACAAATCCCAGCCGGCCATGTCGATGGCACAAACTAAGAAAGGATTGGCAGGTAATAAATGATGCAGGTAATGCCAATATCTTTCAGGATCGGAGAAGGCGAATTTTTCTATAAACTGTTTTTTTCGTTCCAGATCTTCAATCATTTTTTCTACCGGAATATTGTAGTAGCTGATGGCAGGTGCTTCGCCGTAACCCTTGTGGCCAAAGTACTCCAGCTCTACTACCAATGTTGGCTGGTGTGTTTTGGTACCTTTAGATATGGTGAACGGATGAGTGAAGGGGAGATTAAATTGTTTGTATTTTAAATTCATCGTTAATGCAATTTAATTAAAATGCAGAATAAGAAGCTGGCTAATTAACAGATTAAGCCAACTGGTACAGCCTGCCCTAAGCTAAATCCTTCATTTATACAAAATAATAAAAGGCTATCAATTAACAGGGTTACCCCCAATAAAATGATAGCCTTTATTTAAAAGTGTGATAATTTTTACCAAATATTAATTCTATCTTTTTCGGCAACAAACATTTTATCGCCTTCTTTAATATTGAAGGCAGCATAGAATGGAGCAAAACTCATTAATGGCCCCCACACCCTGTACATAGAGGGTGAATGCGGATCGGTATTTATTTGTTGACGCAATGCTTCATCTTTACCTTTTCTGCGCCAAATTTGGGCGTAGGATAAAAAGAATCGTTGATCAGGTGTATAGCCATTTATTTTAACGGTGTCCTTTCCCTGTTTGGTGAGTTTGAACGCATCGTAGGCAATAGCAACACCACCAATATCTGCTGTATTTTCACCCTGTGTAAGCTTACCATTAATGTGAAGCGAATCGAGTACAACAAAACTATTATACAGGTTTACCACCTGTTGTCCCTTTGCTTTGAATTTTTCAAAGTCAGCTGTGCTCCACCAGTTTTTTAAATTACCGTCTTTATCATATTGTGCACCCTGGTCATCAAATCCATGTGTCATTTCATGGCCAATTACCATACCAATACCACCATAATTCATGGCATCATCCACACCCTCATCAAACATAGGGTATTGCAAAATTCCTGCTGGAAAAACAATTTCATTGAATGTGGGATTATAATAGGCATTGATGGTGGGAGGTGACATACCCCACTCTGACCGGTCAACAGGTTTACCAACTTTACTTACCTGGAAATTGTATTCATTTTTACCGCAGGAAAGGAGGTTTTCGAAGAATGTAGTTTTATCAATTGTTACTTTGCTGTAATCTCTCCATTTATCAGGGTAACCGATTTTTTTAATGAACGTATACAATTTTTCCTTTGCTTTTATTTTGGTGCTGTCACTCATCCAATCCAGTTTCATTATCCTTGTTTCAAAAGCTTTTTGAAGATTATTTACCAGCTCCAGCATTCGCTTCTTGGCCTCTTCTGTAAAATATTTTTTTACATATAACTGTCCCAACGCTTCTCCTAAATTGTCATCGGTTTGGCGGTATATTCTTTCCCATCTTTCTTTCATTTGTTGCTGGCCACTCAATGCCTTACCGGAGTACTCAAAATTTGCTTTTACAAAATCACTGCTTAAAACGGGGGCTGCATTATTTAATATATGAAACCGCAGATAAGTTTTCCAGGTATCAATAGAAACGGTTTTTAAAAGATCATTCAGTTTTTGATAATAAGCAGGCTGGCTTACATTTACAGAATCTGTATTTATAGTAAGGCTTTTTAACAGGTTTGCCCAGCCAATTACTGGCATCTTTTTTTCAAGCTCAGCTACCGCCATTTTATTGTAGTTGCTTTGTGGGTCCCGCAGCTCAACATTGGTTCGGTGACTGCCGGCCAGTTGTTTTTCTAATTCATAAACAGCAATAACATTTTTTGCAGCGGTTGCCGAATCATCTCCCGTAAGGGTAAATATTTTCTGCATATACGTTTGATAGGCTTTTACAACTGCTTGTGTAGCCGCATCAGTTTTAAAATAATAATCCCGGTCGGGTAGCCCTAATCCAGACTGAACGTAGACGGCAATATTAGTGGTGCTGTTTTTTTCATCCGCACCAAAATACTGGCCAATTAATAAGCCGGAACTATTGGAAATTTGTTCTGCGGCAAATTGTAAAACAGCTTTAGCATCTTTTATTTCATTGATCTTTTGCAGCCAAGGTTTTAAAGGATCGTAACCTGCTTTTTCAATTGTAACGGAATCCATACCGGAGGTATAAAAATCACCCACTTTTTGTTCAACACTTCCTGCTGTATTATTGGATTTTGATACGAATTCCAGTATCTCTTTAATATGTGCTTTTGTTCTGTTATACATTTCTTTACCTGAGCCAATACCTGATTCAGTTAAAGGTATTTTGGCAGTATCCATCCACCTGCCATTGGCAAACTGATAAAAATCATTCCCTGGTTTTGTGGCAGAATCTATGTTAGCAAGTGATAATGATTTTGTTTCCTTTTTAGTTGCTGTTTCATTATTGCAGGAAGAGATGGCGAAAGACATCGACAGTAAAATTGCTGCCGATAAAAAGATTTTTTTCATATAGATTTTTTAATGAAATTCAAATTAATAAAACTTCCTGAAAGCGGAAGTTTTATTTGAGGGGCGGCTAAAATATCAAAGTAGAAGGATAATTAGTAGCCATATCATTAATATTTGTGAATGAATATCCGCAGTTTGGTGTTAAGTGGCATTGCGTTAATTAATATAGTAATCCAGTCTTAGGCGTGAGTTTTCACCTTCCGCCAGTAAGGGCAGGCGTTATTGGAGTAGCAGATATTATATTGAAAACTATAGGTTCGGTCCATATAAAAATACTGTAACAATTAGTAAAGAACATGTAATTGTATTTGGAGACGCAACAATATGTGCCGAGCCTAAGGCTCTCAGATAAGTGGTTTCTTAAAGTACAACGGGTTGAAACCCGTTTTTACAAAACAAAAACGAGCCTACGGCTCTACAGCTTTTTTTAATGAAGTTGCTCTTAATTGCAGATTGTCTTTTATATACGACTATATGTGCCGAGCCTACGGCGCTCAGATAAGTGGTTTCTTAAAGTGCAACGGGTTGAAACCCGTTTTTACAAAACAGAAACGAGCCTACGGCTCTACAGTTTTTTTATTAAGTTGCTCCTAATTTCGGATTGTGCAACGGGTTGAAACCCGTTGTTACAAAATAGAAACGAGCCTACGGCTCTACAGTAGATTTCTAAAGTAGCTGCACTAATATCATTTCAGTGAATTATTTGGTTGCACCTAATTGAGGGTGGTCATTCCTTTAATACTTGCCTTGTGATATTGCCGATAAAAGCTCAATAAAGACATACTGTACAAGAGTGCGACGCCAATGAAGTACCACAAAGGTTATAAGCCGGGCTCAAAAAAAAATTACCTTCCGCTGGCCACTACATAGCTTTTTAGCTCTTCGTTAAAATTAACTTCTTGTAGCAATGATTCTAAATTCATGTGCATTCTGTACCGCCAGTAATGCTTAGGATCGGCAGGGATATTGATGCGCTCATCATTTGGGTTTTGCCGGCGGAGCACCTCGTTGATGCCTAAAATATCCTGCAACTGAAATATGCTCCACATGGCAGGCGAATATAAATGCTGAATCAAAATTTCTCTGTTGATCCAGCCACTGCAATAAAAGGGTGCATTGCCGTAGTGCCCCAGTTGATCGTTGAAAAAGCGTTGGGTTTTGGATGTATCTTCTTCCCACCAACCCCGGATGGTGCTCATGTCGTGAGTGGAAGGTGTAACTACGCTCATGTAAGGCGCATCGGCAGGATGAAAAAATTCCTTTTTGGGATCTTTGGGCATGCGCTGTATTTCGAGACTTAACGTACCTATTTGCCGCATTACATCTGGCACACAATCCGGCACCATACCAAGGTCTTCGCCACAAACCAGCATGTTGGTGCTGCGCTTTAATTCAGGCAATTTATTCATGGCTTCGCTTCTCCAGAAATCATCCTGGCGGCGGAAGAAATAATTGATGTATAATTCCTTTAATTGCTGTTTGGAGTAATCGTCCAAATCCCTAAAAGAAGTGGTTTGATCCATGCCTATCCTGAAATGGTATTGCTGCATTTGTGAGCCTTCTTCTTCAAAAAAGAGTACGTTGCTTATTAAATCAAACAAGCCATATTTAATGTAATTATTTATATCCGATACGGGCTGTGTATTAAAATGTTTTTCTACTTTTTTCTGTGTATCAAAATCTTGTTTTATTTCCCAGGCACCATCAATCCAGCTTAGAAAATTATCTTTTACAAAATTGGTTT
>JAYTTM010000273.1:0-2073 GCA_043745055.1 Chitinophagaceae bacterium
CAACGGTTGGGTATTGCTGTCAGGCAGGGAATTCATTGCTGTGTCTGCCCCCAACCGCTGACGAATAAAGATATAAAAGTAAAAGATAACAAACAAAAGCCCAAAGGTGCTTGTCCTGCCCAAACCGAAGCTGATAGCGAACCGCAGCCAAAGATAACAACGTCCCGCCCTGCTTGCAGCAATACCTTTGTTGGTTGCAGCTTTAATGTTTAAAAATGTACAAAAGCAACATTATTTATGTCGCTGAGTAAAGAACGTCTTGCCAAAACTGAAGCCCAATAGAAAACTAAAAGCCCATTATTAACCCAAAATGTTCAGCAGTGTAATCCTGCCCGGACCAATGCTGATTGATAATGGCTGAATGAAAAACCGAAGCCCAACATGGCTACAATTAGTAGAATCTACGTAAAGCAAATAAATAAAAGTTGCAACCAACGGTCGGGTATTGCTGCAGGCAGGGAATTCATTACTGCGTCTGCCCCCAACCGCTGATGAATAAAGATATAAAAGAAAAAGATAACAAACAAAAGCCCAGCGATGCTTGTCCTGCCCCAAACCGAAGCTGATAGCGAACTGCAGCCGAAGATAACAACGTCCCGCCCTGCTTGAAGCAATACCTTTGTTGGCAGCAGCTGTTTTTGGAAGGTTAAGTGTTTTCAATTTTGGTTAGCTAATGGCATTATTTTTTTGTCTAAATTAAATTGATTACAAGCTTATGGGAGTTTATAAAAGTAATATCCTATTAGTCATGGATTATAAGTTCTCCTTTGTCAGCGGTCAATACTTTTAACGCCTCTTTAATCCTTTCAAATTCCTTGCCTTTAGGTTTAATATTTATTTCATATAATTCATTGTCATGGTTCATCAAAAATTGATGCCGGGATAAATTAATTGTAAAAGTATTTAATTGGCCTGATTTGTCGGGATCATTCGTCTCGAAGTAAAAATATTCCGTCTCAAACTCATCTTCGGCATAAGTTTTTTGGATCATTAAATATTCATTTGATGAATGCATTAACTCTTTAATTGTCTTTGTACTTTCAGCGATAGGATCATATTTTTTTTCGGAAAAAGTCAACGTAAATCCAAAACTTTCATCGCTAATTGATATCTCTTCGCAGTCGAACTTCATTTATTATATTTTTCAGATTTTGTTGTTGTTTAATGGTCTTCGGATACAGTTGCTGCCAACGGACAGGGCTTGGCGATGTGGCGGCAATAGAAATCCGTCCGCTAGGAACTAAAGCAAATTGAAAAACAAAAGATAAAGTAACAAATGAAGCTGAATAAAGAACGTCAAGCCGAAACCGAAGTACAAGCAACCACAAATGCTGATTGTACGAACGTCAAGCCGCCATATAGCCAAACCCCATGTTGCCTGCTGGCGGATTTTATGGTTATGGATAAAAAAACAGTCGCAGTAAGTCGTGGCGGACTTCCAAAAGGTAATTATATTTCTGTTAATGATAATGATGGCAGAATAGTATTTACTGATTTAATGGCAAAAAAACTTGACATCGAATATGGCAGCACCGCAACATTTATTTTGCCAAAAGAAAACAATGGCGAGGCATATCTTTTAATTGATGATGAAAATGGATTTATGATTAGAAGGCAAGGCAAAGACAGAGGTTCGTTACTTTTTATGAATAAAATTGTAGCCTCGAATATTCATAGATATTTTAAGTCAGAAAAAAGTTCAATAAAATTATCTGTCTACCCTGAACAGATTTTAATAAATGAAGAAATGCAAGTTTGGAAAGTTGTTTGTCAACGAGCTGCCGATTAGAGACGGTCAGACCGCTTGCAGGCAACGGTCGGGTATTGCTGCAGGCAGGGAATTCATTGCTGTGTCTGACCACAACCGCTGATGAATAAAGATATAAAAGTAAAAGATAACAAACAAAAGCCCAACAAAGCTCGTCCTGCCCAAACCGAAGCTGACAGCGAACCGCAGCCGAAGATAACAACGTCCCGCCCTGCTTGCAGCAATACCTTTGTTGGTTGCAGCTTTAACGTTTAAAAATGTACAAAAGCAACATTATTTATGTCGCTGAGTAAAGAACGTCTTGC
>JAYTTM010000274.1:0-2072 GCA_043745055.1 Chitinophagaceae bacterium
TAGATTCCATTGCACAAAGTTGGTCGGTTTTGTCCAAAGCTGGCGGTTTGCAACGTACCCAAATGGCAATGGAAGCAGCTAATTTATACCTTGTTGACAGAGAAGCAAATCTGATACAGCTTTTTGATCCGCCATTCGATAAATCGGCCCTCAACCCCGGATATATTAAAGGCTATGTGCCAGGAGTAAGGGAGAATGGTGGCCAATATACCCATGCCGCCATTTGGCTGGTGATGGCATTTGCAGCTATGAAAAACAAAACCCGTACCTGGGAATTGCTTCAACTGATTAATCCAATCTATCATGGAAATACGCCGGAAGCAATTGCTAAGTACAAAGTAGAACCCTATGTAATTGCTGCGGATATTTACAAACAAAAATTAAACAATGGCCGGGGTGGATGGACATGGTATACAGGTTCTGCCAGCTGGATGTATCAATTGATTACTGAATCATTTCTTGGATTAAAAAAACAGGGAAATATTTTGACATTTACACCTTGCGTTCCGCTGGATTGGCACAGGTTTACGATGGATTATAATTTTGAAGAAACTACGTATAATTTTTCGTTTATTCAAAATGCAAATGAATGTATTGTAAAAATAACTATTGATGGTATAAAGCAATCGGCGCCGGTTGTTGAATTAGTTAATGATAAAAAAACGCATAAAGTGGAAGTGTTTTTTGGTTGATAAAACAGTCTGGTAAATACAACCCATCAGTTTTAATTGATTAACAAAAATTAAATGAAACGACAGGATCATTCGATTAACATGGATTTTAAATTTTCACAACGCCAGGTAGAAACTCATACAAGAGAATGTCTTAATTTTTTTGTCCTGACTGTCTCCCTTAATAAATTAAAAAATTCGGAGGCCACTCTCCACCAGCGGGTGTTGTAGCAATGCTGTGTAACCCGCCGCTTAAAAAAAACTGTTCAAATCTACGTCATCCAACTCAGGAATATTCCTTAAGACTTGCGCCTACTGGGAATCTGGCTGTTAATTCATAAAAAAAAACAGCAACACATTACTGTATTGCTGTTTTTTTTGCGCCATTAATACCTGCGAATCTTACAACTTAATAACAAGGCCCTTTTGGATAGGCCTTAAAAAAAATTGGAAATCGGGATGATAATTCCCGGGATATAAGCTACTCAACAATGATTTAAAATACCCGGCCCAACTCCACCGCCTTTTGTTATCAAACAAGCTCATTTTCCTGCATGTTATCCCCTATTATTTGAAGCAGGTAATTAAAGGGAGTTGCAATTTTTTATTTTCCAATCACAACTCCCGGTTTAATCACTTTGTGCCTGGTATTTAGTTTTTAATTACTTTTTGGTTGCCTGTTACCACACCGTTTATTAGAACCTGAACAACGTATATCCCCTTTGATAAAACTTTCAGATTACCTATATGTAATTGATTACTTCCTTTTGTTACAGAAGATTTTGTTGTTGCAACTGTTTGCCCGGTGGTGGTTATTATTTTTATGATTGCAGGGGCGTTTTCGGTAGCATCTATTTTAATGCTCAGATTGTCGTTGAAAGGATTAGGAGACAATTGCAAAGTATTAACTACACCTGCTGTAAGCCTTACAGTAATTACTTTACTATAAGAAACAGCACCGTCTTTATCAACTTGTTTAATGCGATAATAAACGATGGCTTTGTTTTGTATTGAACTTGAATTGTCTTTATAATGGTAAGAGTGTATAGTACCTGTATTACTTGCCGCCGGAAAGATAATAGCTGCTGCGCTATAATTAATCCCGTCAAATGATCTTTCTAATTGAAAGTAATCGTTGTTTATTTCTTCTGCTGTAGTCCAGTTACAATTAACAGTGGTGCCTGATACCGTTGCATCGAAACCATAATATTTAACTGCCAGGGTGTTAGAACCTGAACCGAGGACAGAACATGTATAGGTATTACCTCCCTGAACGTGAAAAAAGATAAGCCAAACATTTGCGGGCGGCATGTTACCTGATGTTACACAATAGCTAATGTAGCCATTATTTCCGCCACAATGAGAAGTTTCAGGAAGGCCAAAAGTTACTTTACTTTTAAT
>JAYTTM010000275.1:0-7562 GCA_043745055.1 Chitinophagaceae bacterium
GCTGCGGTTGTCCATTGCAATGGCGCCCAGCCATTGGGTGCATCCCATTGCTGACCTGTTTTGTTGGTAGTAGTTACAATACCGCCATCTTTTAACAAAGAAGCAGTTACCGTTTTTGCAATACTTTCTGCTTGAGCAGGTGTCGCAATTTTTACAAATAAAGGAAATACACCTGCTGCAGTAATAATACCTGCCTGCTGGTTTTCAGCAAAATTATAATCATAAAAAAATCCGGTTTGGGCATCCCAGCAATATTTATTAATCGCTGCTTTTCGTTTAGCTGCCTTGACTGTAAAGTTTTTTGATTGGGACATTTTTCCATCAAGCTTTAATGCTTTTGCTATGATGGTTTCCATGGAATGCATCAGGCAATTTAAATCAACCGGTATAATGTTAGTGGTTTGTATGGTTTTAATATTTGCCGGATCAGTAAACCAGCGGCTGCTGAAATCCCATCCGCTACAAGCCCCTGCCCGCAGGTGTGTACAAGTGGCAGCTTTATTTGCATCAAGTATTTCTTTTAATTTTTCTGGTGTCGAAACTTTTATCCGCATGGCTAATTCCAGCGCAACTGCTTCTGCGGTTTCAAAATCTTCTTTATAACTTTCCTGGCGGGGAGTAGTGCTTTCATCCCAGTAACGGTTAAGAATAGTGCCACCCGGTAATTTTACAATTCGCTTAAATGCAGAGCCTTTCATTTTATCTGCACCTTCCATCCAGTAGGCGTACTCTTTTTGCATTTCGGGTAAAAACTGTTTATATACAGCATTCCCTTTAATACCTGCAAGCAATTCAACCATCATGCAAAAAAATGGCGGCTGGCTCCTGCTTAAATAATAGGTTCTGTTACCGTTGGGTATATGCCCATACTCATTAATAAGATAGGCAAAGTTTTTCACCATGTTTTCAATCATAACTACTTCACCACTCTCTTTTAAACCCAGCATGGTAAAATAACTATCCCAATAATATATTTCCCTAAAACGCCCACCGGGTACAATATAGGCATTGGGTAATGGCAGCAGCGAACTGCCTTCTACGGTTTTATCAGCCTCTCTTTTTAATGTGCCCCATAAATTTTTTATGTGCATTGCTGCATCTTTTTCCTGTTGTATATAATTCAAATGTGGGGCAGCAGGAGGGAGGGTAAAATTATCTTCCACAAACTTTTTCAAATTCATTGTTGTTCCCTTCATCATACCATAGTCATACATAATGTCTGCAACTTTTCTTTTGGGTGTGCAATCCACAAAGGTTTTTCCATCTGGCAAAATTTTTTGTAACTGAACATCCTTAAAGAGCTGTCCATAAATTTTATCTGGAGTGAGCGTAAATTTTTTTTGCTGTGCATTTAATAATGCAGGCAGTAAAAGCAACATAATAGCCAAGTATTTTTTCATGGGTTAAAACTACATAAAAATATCAACTGCAAAGGAGGATAAGCGTTTTTTACAAATGTATATTGCCTGTTTCAGCTTAAGTGTAAGCGCAGAATTTACCAGTATTATTTACAACCCTTTATTGTTAGGATTGAATCCAGTTTCCAGTTGAAGTAAAGTTCCTTATTCTTATCAGATAAAAAGGTTGCAGTTATTACATCCATCTGTACTTTTATTGAGTCAGCTAATTGGGAACTTCGAGAATGTAACAATTCCTTTTGCTGGTACATTTTAATAAGCCTTTCATGGAGAAGTAATGTATCTCCGCTTTGTTGCAGTTGAATAATAGTATCCTGCGTAAATCTTATTTCATCAGCCAGTTTAAACCGCTGGTTTCTTAATTGCATTGCCCTGCATTCAATATTGGCAAAATCATTAATAGCTGCATCAATAGCTTGCTTTTTATTACAACCAAATATTAAAAGTGAAAATAAAAAAATCTCCCCTGTTGATTTAAGATATTTCATATAAAGAGCGTGATAAAACTAATAATTCAATCATTACTTTATACTTTGAGGCCAATTAAGCAGGTGGTTGATATTATCACCAATTGCCCTGCCTACCTGCAATCCCTTTATATTATCCATTTGGTAATGTAACCCACCATAAAATCTTGAGTTAGCACATTCATCAGCCATTGTATTGAAATTAGAAAAGTTACGGGCTGCAAAACCATACCGCAACTGACTGTAATCAGTAAACTGATAATTACCGCTTCCATCGGTAAATAAACTAATCATTACTCTTGAACCTGCACCCATTTCGCAGGAGTGACCGGAGGTGTAAGCTGGAAATGGTGGGGTTCCAATTAAAGTAGAGAAAGCAGCATCTATATACTTTTTTATATAAGTTACCGGACGAATCAAAACATATTTATATTTCCCTTTCCAACAGGAAATAAATGCATCATTTTCAGCAATACTTAAACGGGCAAATGCTACAGAAGACTTTTCTAAAGTAGCTCTGTTCTCCTTTAAAAGTTGCGTCATAATGTTGAATGTGTGGCCGGTAGGTGTACAGGTATTAAACGGATCATCAGCCCAATACTTTGTAATTTCTATCTGGTCCATTGTATTATTTTTTGACTGATTGTACACATCCATCGCTTCTTTGTAAAATGGAGAAGTTGCGTTTGTAGAAAACTCTATTGGAGCTGCAGGTTGTGTATTAGTTATGTCTGCCTGCAAAAAAGGACGGTTGTTGCCCCATCTTGGACTTACCGGATGAAGAGTTGCTCCGGTTGGTACCCAGCAAAATGCATCGGTAGGTAAATCAAATGGCAACTGAAAAGGATCCATATAAGATTTATCACCACCATCGGTAGTTGAATATTGATAAATGGCTGCAGAAACTGTTTTACCGTATTGAACAGAACGAGTAATTACATCTGGAATTTCATTTGCAGCTAATTGTAATAAGTTGGCATTTTCCATACTATCAATCCTGCTGCTATTGTAAGCGGATATCTTGGTTTCAAACATTTTTCGCAGCATATCTGAAGTGGCAGCATTAGATGTAATACCCCAGTTATATCCCTTACCTTTTTCGATGTTGGGTAAGGCACTAGTTGAAAGCTCATTTAATTGTCCACCCAAACTTTGGGCGCCTTCTATTCCATTAACCACTGCTTCGTAATTTGCAACTCCAATATAGCCATAGGCACGAGCTACCTGAGGAGGAAAAAAGCCGGGAGTGGTTTGGGAAATATCACAGAGCAAAGAAAAATATTTCTGAATATTATCGCCTGAATATTTATTGGCTGCTTTTGTAATAACCGGAAGCTCCAGGTTATCATCTTTTCTACAAGCTGCTAATACAAAAACAACTACGATAAAAGAAAGCCAGGTTTGTTGGCACCTAAAAATCAGTTTCATGTTTATATTTTTATTATTTATGAGTATTAATCGGGTGAATACTGAGATATTTTAGATAGTTTATTTTAATAAAAAAATGCAACTTCTTAAATTAAAAAAGAAGCAATACTTTTAAATTTTAATGACTCTTAACTAAAATAAAACGGAACGTATATTATATAGATGAAATTGTATGTATTAAGGTCAACAATCAAATAATTGATTAAAGTATCAAAATACAAATGTGGTTTAGAAGAATTAGGGATTTATTATACTTCAGTTTAACTATTAGGATATTATTAATTAAAAATATAAACAAAATTAAGTTAAAAAAAAGAATATAGCAAAATATTGCGGTTAGATTGTAATTGGAAATTGGTTGATATAATTAAATTGAAACTATATCTTAAAACTTATTGTAACATATGCGTTTCTTCCATCACTTGGCCAAATACCCGGACCCGGATAAAAAGTTGGCCGCTTGGTAAAATATTGTTTATTTAAAATATTATTGATGCCAGTACGAATAATAAAGTAAGAATTTACTTTTATTGTAGCATTAACATCCAGTATTGAATATGCCGGGGTTAGCCCTTTAGCGCCACTAGGAGGTGGAACTATTGTATTCATAGCATCAGAAAAAGAAGCAGCTGTATAACTGTATAATATGGTACAGCTAAAACCTTTGTATAAAATATCCAGCCCATTTCTGCTTATCCATTGTGGAACTGCTTCTACTTTGTTACCAATGATCAATTTATTGCTGGTGCCATTTGATATCTGTCCGGTTACATATCTTGCATCCATATACGATGTGGAGGTAAATACCCCTGCGTATAAATTATTGTACAAAGGGAATTTATATTGAACAAAAAGTTCAACACCATTGGTAACACTGTTGCCGATGTTTGTTTTGTATGTATAGGATTGACCAGTATTGTCCTGCATTACCAATGAGCCTAACCTGTTTTTATACAACACTCTGAAATAACTGATATCATACTGCAAATGACTGAAAAGTTTGCCACGAAAACCTGCTTCAACATTATAGCCAAAAGCATCTTTCAAATTCTTATCAATTTGTTCATACGTAGATGCCGGTATGATATCTTTAAAAATTACCGGACGATATGCTTGTGAAATTCCGGCATAAAATGTATTTTCTTTAGAAAGCTGGTATTGCGAATTGATGCCAGCCAACAGAAACCTGTGTTTTATGGTATTAGGTAAACCATTTGAAGAATAGTATCCAATAATTCCACTCATATCAGATTGGCCATTTTCAAACCTTGCACCTGGAGAAATTGTAAACTGCGAATTTATTTTAATTGCATTTTCAACAAATAATGCAATATTGTTTGATTTAAAATGCATATCCCGTACAAACCCTGGCTTTACTAAAGACAAATCATAATCAGTTCCGGTAGTTCCTTTACCTAGCTGGCGGCGATGTAAATCATTATTCATATAAACAAAACCAGCAGCCAGTTTACTATTTATTTCACCAAAAGTATATTCATGCAGCAACCGAAATTCAATGGTTCTACTATTGAAATTATCAATATCCACCTGGCGGTTTTTATACAATCCCGTTAACCTGTTGATTGTATCAGGTACATTGGCAAAAGCATCCAGCAATACGCTGCTCCTGTTACCAAGCACGGCAGATGCAATGATATTAATTGTTGTTTGGGTTGAAATTTTCCAGTTTACATTTACAGACGGAATATAAATATCCGGGCTAAAATAATTCCTGCTCCTGGTGCTAATGGTGGGTTCTGCTAAAAACATACTATCATTAAGTTGACCGGGTATGTGATACAAATATTTTGACCGACCCAGCTCTGCCTTTATTGAAATTTTTTTATTAACCCGGTATCCTAACTGCACATACTGTGCATCAGCATCCGACTGGCTGTTTTTTCTGTAACCATCCGACTGGCGTTTGTAATTATAGGCCAGATAGGAGAACTTTTTAATAGTACCGCTAATAGCATTATAGTTGCTTAGCAAGCCGAACGAACCAGCTGTATTAATGCTTTCAAAAGTAAATGGTTTTGATGTGTCAGGTTTTTTAGTGATGTAGTTGATCATACCGCCAAACTGTGCCCCGTATTGCAGGGAACCGGTTCCCCTTACTAGTTCAATAGTTTCAAAACTTTCCATAGGCGCACTGTAATGACTTGCCGGGTATCCATACATATCAGAATTGATTATGACTCCATTTTGCCTGATATTATATTCCCAGCTTCGATGTGGATCTAGCCCACGGGTAGAAATATTGATTTGGTTGCCGCTGCCATCCATATCATAAACAAATACACCTGGGATTTTTGCAAACAGTTGTCTACCTGTTTTAACAGCTATATTAGCATTTGTTCCACTAAGTGTAATTACTTCAGTTTTTTTGCCACTGTTTAAAAACCCATTCTCTTCATCGGGCAGCCGGCCAATATCTTTTCGCATCCATGCCTTTATAAATACCTCTTTCAGTTGTTTCAATTGAGTTGAGTCAACGAATGCCTGGGAAAAGCTATAATTAAAATATATAGAAAAAATTGCGACCAATAAACTTGTTTTCATCATACCACATTTTATTAACTCAACAAATTAAACGTTGCATCATTTTAATTGGTTGTTGAATATTATTAACAATTAAATTCAAAAAAGCGAAGATAAAAAAATTGACCCCGTAAAGAATTACAGGGTCTTATACATAAAACTTAACGCTCTTAAATTATTTTGGTTGTTAGCCTGTTAACCGATACCACTCGTTTTACCGGCTAACTTTTAGCAATTAATATTTATTCTGCCCCATCTGTAATAGCTCTTTGAATGGCATAATTACCTACATTTTTTCCTGTAATTAAACCAACCGTACAGTCACTTTTATAATGTAAACCTCCGTACAAGCGAGACAAGGAAGCTTCCTGTGCCATGGTCTCGTAAGCGGTTGCTCTTGCTGGAATTATATGCCCGAGTATTGCAGCTGCGGCCCCACTAAATGTAGAATGACCGGAAATGTATGCGGGGAAATTTGGTACCCCTGTAAGTGTTTTTATTGCCGGATTCAACTGACTGGGTCGTGGACTGTAATAAGCTGATTTTGTTTGCCAGCACACAATGGCAGCATCCATCAACGACATGTTAAGCAATGCCATATTTCTTGCCCATCTTACTTCACTGTAATTTTTTTTGATGAAATCGTCTGCTGCAATTGCATCCCAATGGCCTGGCGGAGTGTACGTACCAACACCATCTGCCCAAAAATGTACAATGGCGGTTTTTTCACGGGTAGTATGGAGTATTTGTTGGTACACTTCTTCCAACTCATCTTTCATTTGCTGGCTTTTAACCGGTGGTGGTGGCCCCGGCACCAGTGAAACACAAGTTAATGAATCAAAAAGAAAAGACTTTACCTTTCCAAAAACTGGTAACATCGGCGGACGTTTGGGAATTTCAAGGCTCTGCCAGGGTGTTTCGCCCCTGGCCATACAATCATCTTCTAATTTTGTCCAAATGGTTTGGTTGCCTACAGCTGCCCCGGCCCTGTCGCCTCTTGCCCTTGCTACAAATTTTTGAGCTACTGCTTTACCCAATGCCTCACCTGCTTCTATATCGCTTCTTACATTAGCTCCGGAAATAATCCTGGCTCTTTTATGTTCTTCCGCTTTTAGTTGAATATATTCCTGATCTCCGGGAAATAATAGCTTCAGCATCTCTACTGAAACACCCACCACTACAGCATCTTCTGATGGATAAGATGGGAGATCTGATGTGGCCACCATTACCCTTAATGAAGAATCAACCTTATAAGGAGCCTTTCGGTTATAGGTAGTTTTGTAATACCAGGCCGTAACTAGCGCATCGTATTGGGCAGCACTCACATAACCATAAGCCCTTGCAGCAAATGGCGGGTTCGAAAAAGGAAAAGTTGGATAGGCCAATGGATTGTTTGCATTTGGAATTGGATAGGTACCATCCGCATTTTGATAGGGCGGCACATTGTGTTTGGCTACCAGCTCTCTTAAAATTTCGTTCCACCTAAGTATAGCACCTGCACTCCAGTATTTTACAATTCGTTCTTCAGTGGCCGTTAGGTTTGCCTGAAAACTTTTTATCTCATTAATTTGTGCAATGTAATCCGGGGTATTGGTAGCAGCGGGTACAGCAACAACAATATCTGTGGGCGCAGTTAACAATATTGGCTTCCAGGTACCTGCATTTATATCTGTACTGGAAGGGTTGAGAAACGGCGTGTTATCAGTAC
>JAYTTM010000276.1:0-2070 GCA_043745055.1 Chitinophagaceae bacterium
CTGTACAAAGTTTCGCCAATCCAAAAATCAATCAACAAAAAAACAACACCTCCGCCTAAAATAGCTTTGAAGTAATTGTCTTTTATTATATTGAGGAATTCCAGTTTAGTAAGGTTCCACCATACTTTTTGTGTATGGGCTTTGCCAAAATCCTGTTGCACATTTTTGATGAGTGCAGGTATGGCAACTTCTTGCTCAGTTTTGCTTTTACGTTTGCTTATTTGCTCGGGCTGTAAAAATTTTTGAAAGCTAAATCTTCGGTATGCAAACCCTATAATAAATGCAGCAACACCTAACCAAATTGCCCTGTTTAAAATTATTACCCTTGTGATAGGCGCCAGCAAAGTATTCTTTTCAACCGGGGTAGAATACCTTGTTTCCAGTTGATAGGTATTAATTGCAAAAGGATCCAGCAGTTTAACCAATTCTCTTTTATCCAAATCTCTTACCAAAAAGTTGGCCAGCAGGTAGCCAATAAATAAAAAAATGCTGGCGGTGTAGATAACTTTTACATTACGTGTTAGCGATACCAACGCAAAAAAAATGGTAGAAGAAAGCAATAAATTACCAATGCTAAATACAAAATAGGGATGAAAATAATTCCATAAACCATAAGAGCCAATCCGCTCTGCGGGCACCCAGCCAAAAGCAGGCCCAACAAAACTACCAGCCAGGCAACCCCAGCTAAAGCCGGTGCCAATCAATAATACAAATACAAAGGAACCAAAAAACCTACCCCAAAAGTAGCCGCCTTTTGTTATTGGATAGGCATAAAAATAATTACGGGTCTGGTGCTCAATATCACGATACAAAGGCACTCCCATAATAGCAGAGCAAATGAGCATAGCAAACATGCTGAATATAATATTACCCTCTGCCAATACCCTTGGCGCATTGTGCATTACTTTTTCGGTAGCAGGTGTAGAGCCTGTGGCAACTGATAAAAAACCAATTAAAAAAAATGCAAACAAGTATATCCAGGTAGCTGGTCGTTTGCTACGGTATTTTAATTCAAAAAGAAAAATTTCGAAAAACATATCGGTTGGTTTTAAGGTTTTCAATTAAAGCGTAATCACATCCATTTTGCCAGATATCTGGTGGAAGTAAACATCCTCCAGCACTGCCTGCGACGGGCTGAATCCATTACCTGGATCATCATCTGAATAAATCCGCACATTAAGGCTGCCAGATTTCATCTGCACAGATATTACCTGGTATTTATCCCGGTATTCTTCAATGGCTTTTTTATCGATGGCTTTGTTGAAAATCTTTCCTTCTATTTCTTTTACCGCTTCATCGGGCTGATCGTGTCTTAATAATTCTCCCTGGCAAATGATAGCAAAATCACTGCACAACGTTCTCACGTCTTCCACTATATGCGTAGATAAAATAACGATGGTATTCTGTCCCAATTCACTTAGGAGGTTATAAAAACGATTTCTTTCCGCAGGGTCAAGTCCTGCAGTTGGTTCATCTACAATGATGAGTTTTGGGTTGCCCATCAATGCCTGCGCAATTCCAAATCGTTGTTTCATTCCACCAGAAAAAGTGCCCAGGTTTTTCTTTCGATCGGTATATAAATTAACCCGGTTGAGTAAAGCGCCAACAATTTCTTTTCTCTCTTTTGTGTTGTGAATTCCCTTTAAGCGTGCAATATGATCCAGCATCATTTCAGGACTTATTTTTGGATACACGCCAAACTCTTGCGGTAAATACCCAAGTATTTTCCGCACAGTTTCTTTCTCTTTTAATACATCCAACTCATCCAAAAAAATACTGCCGCTATCGGCTTCCTGTAAAGTAGCGATGGTTCGCATGAGCGAAGATTTGCCTGCGCCATTTGGCCCAAGCAAACCAAACAATCCTTGGTTAATTACAAGGTCAATTCCTTTTAATGCCTGCACGCCGTTAGGATAAGTCTTCGAAAGATTGCTGATGGTTAATTGCATATAGATTGTTTTAAGAAGATTTTAGGAAGCACTAAAATAAAGTAAATAAGTAACCTGTAAATAAAAAATAGTTGTAAGGAAATTGTGGATTTTAAAAGGTACAAATCAGGAGGTAAAAAAA
>JAYTTM010000277.1:0-7552 GCA_043745055.1 Chitinophagaceae bacterium
TGAAGTGGTAGCAGGCGTTGGAGCAGTTAAGGTTCCGCCGGTTAAAGCTTCATTAGTATACCAGGTAAGTGTATCGGTGCCAGATGCTGTAGCAGTAAGCGTTGCAGCAGTGGTGTTTTGACAATAGGTAACGGGTGATGTTACCAATGGAGCCGATGGCCTTGGATTTACAGTGATGAGAAACGTATCGGGCATGCCTACACAATTACTAACAGAAGGTGTAACAATTATGGTAGCAGTAAAAGGAGCAACCCCGTTATTAATGGCAGTAAATGCAGCAATATTTCCGCTGCCGGTTGCAGGCAGGCCAATGGATGGATTGTTATTTGTCCAGTTGTAAACAGGTGCGCCAATTGTGCTGGTAAAATTATAGCCACTGGCGGTAAGGCCACCGCAAAGCGTTTGATCGGCAGATGGTATAACATCGGGTGTGGTGGTTACCAACACAGTATCTGTATCAATGGTAGTACCACAGTCGTTGGTAACAGCGAGGGTAATTTTATGAATTCCCAATGTTGTAAAAGAAATATTACCTGGGTTAGCTGTGTTGGCTGTAGCGGGGGTGCCGCCGGTAAATGTCCAGGCGTAAGAAAGTGCCCCATTGGTGCAGGATTCGACCGTTGCAGCCGGTGTAATATTTACTACCCCGCAGGAATAAGCAGGTAGATTTATAATAGCGGTTGGAGGCTTTTTTACATTAACTGTTTTGCTTTTTCTAAATGTACCACAAGAGTTGGTAACGCTTTGCGTAATGGTATATGTGCCGGGATTGGTAAAGCTAAAAGAGGGGTTTTCAGAATTACTGGTGGTTCCATTTGCAAAAGTTGAGACACCAGTGGTTCCACAAAATGCAGAGTTGTAAGTAACACTCCAAAAATAGGCAGGAATTTCACAACTGTTGAAAGTATTGGTAGTGTTGGTAGCGGTTACCACAAAGGGGATACAAACATCTGCTGTATCGAGTGTAAAATCCGGGGCAGGTGGAACTGTAATACAAACCGGCTTTGTCTTAGTGGTAGAACCGCAGGGATTTGTAGTAGTTAAAATAACATTGTAAACGCCTTGTAATGCATAAGTATGGCAAGGGTTTTCTGCAGTGCTAAGGGCAGAGCCGTCTCCAAAATCCCAAATATAAGTGGCTGTGGTATTACATGATGGCCCATACGAACCTGCTGTTGTAGTATTGTTGAAACATACCTGTTTATTAATACATGCCGGAGTTGAAGTGATGTCAAAATCAGCAGTTGGTTTTATTCTAATTTCTATACTACCAGCCGTATATGGAGTTGTTCTGCAAGCATTAACGACATTCAAAATAGCAGTATAACTGGAACTAGGACAAGAAGATTTAGTATAAATGTGAGTGACCGTATCAGTGGTAAAATCTGAATTCAATGGATGATTTAATGTTAACGAATTACCATCTCCAAAACTTAATACATATATTGTTCCAGGTGAATTTAAAGTCCAGTTACTTATTGTAAATGGTACTGGGGCTGGTGCACATAAATTAGTGGTTGAACCCAATGTACCTAAGCTACCTGCAGGATTGCTTTGGTTGGCAATAACATAGGTTTTTGAATTATTACAGCCGTTGGTTCCTGCGGCTGACACTACTAAATTAAAAGCACCCAACAATAAATATGTATGAGTAATAGGAAAAGTAATGTTGTTTTCTATATTCCCATCTCCCCAATTAATATTATAACCGCTGATACATGCATTATCAGGAGAATTATTGTCTACTGTAAGGGTATAGTTAGGATTTGCAACAGTTGGAGAATTAGTGCAGTTATTAAAGGGGTTAAAGAAATTCAAATCTTTTATTTGAACATCTGGTGCCTGCAAAACGCTCACTGTTTTACTTATTGTATTACTGCATCCCTTTGAATCTGTAACGATAAGTTTTACTGTAAAAGTACCCGTACCACAACCCAAAGAAGTAAATGAATGAGATGGATTTGCTGCAACAGAACTTCCCCCATCGCCAAAATCCCATTTGTATGAAAAAGGGGCGGTACCACTGGTGATAGCAGCAGTAAAAACTACGGCCGTACCCGAACAGGCATTGTTGGGTGTAAATGAAAAATTAGCTACTGGTATTGGGTTGGATGAAACAGCCACCGGTCCGATAGTAGTATCCGGATTTGGTGCTGTTCTGGTTAGTTTAACTGTATAGCTGCCGGAAGTGCCGGTATTTATCGAGACAGTATTTTGTCCGGGCACATTGCTGCCATCTTTTATCCACTGATAACCATTTATACCTACAGTGTTGTTGACAGTGAGCGTTACACTTCCCCCTACACAAAAAGAAACCGGGCCGAATGCTGAAATGGACTGGCTGATGCTAACATACGAAAGAAGCAGTAAGGGTATCAATACCAGGTAACGTATCATTGCAATTAGTTGGTTAAACAAATCGGGCTGCTATTTACATTCTGCCCGTAAAACTATAAGGTTAATATTATTAATCATTTAATTCAATCGTATAAAATCATTAAACCATTAATACAGTCTATCTATTAAAGTTGAAAATAATCTATTTTTTGAGAATACCTATATCTGTAACTAAATATATGTAGCTGCCTGCCGTTGGGTCAACAGCAGCGGTTTGTAAATATCTATATCAATGATAGAGAACGAGTGTATGAAAGTGATGCTATGTTGCAAGAGTTGACCCCAATATAATACCTAAGATTTACGGAAGAAACCAGCCTGCAAAAAAGCTGGTTATTATAAAATTCGATTATTTTAATAACAGTAATCTACAGCATAAGGGCATTATCAACAAGCCAGATAACTTTAAATTGTTTTTGCAAAGCAGCCCTTATTTGCGTTAGTATCAACTTTTATTTTATAAAACAACCAACTCCTGAAACGCTTCAGGCTGCAAATATTTAACTGATAATTCTCTCAGTTCTTCTGCTGAAATATTTTTTATGGTTTGGATACTGTCGTAAAAATATTGCTCATCCAGGTTATTTAAAATAATACTTTTCCAGCGGCCAATAATATGAAAAGGTCCATCTAAATCCCCCAATATTATTCCAATGAGGTAATTGCGAACCAACAGTAATTCTTCCTCATCAATCAGCTCTTCCCGGAGCAATTTCATTTCCTTATAAATTTCCTGGATTGCGGCTTCGCATACATCTTTACCGGCTTCGGTGCTTATCATCCAGGCGGTGGGGCCAACATGGTTTTGAACATAGCTATGTATGCCATAGGTATAGCCTTTTTCTTCTCTGATATTAGCCATTAGCCTGCTGCCAAAAAAACCGCCAAAAACAGTATTGAGCACCATCACTTTTTGAAAATCCGGATGGTGACGATTGGGAAATGATCTTGCAATCCGTATGGCACCTTGTAATCCTGTTTCATCATTCACAATTCTTTTCTTATCTCCTGTAACCGGTTCCGGTACTTCAATGACCGGTTGTCTATTACCATTCGTTAGTGCAGTATGATTTTTAAGGCTAAGCTTTCCAAAGTTATTATTCAGTTGTTGTTCTATATCACCCGGTAGTTTGCCTGCAACAAAAATTACACAATTACCCTGTACATAATATTGCTGAAAATGCTTTTTTAATGCATCGGTATTGAGTGCATCGTAATGTTCGGCTTTAGTGTATTTGCCATAGGGATGCTGTTCGCCATAGAGATAAGCATCTATTAAACGGTTGGCAACAAAATCGCATTTCTTTAAATTAACCGATAGTTTTTGTTTGCTGTTTTGTTTAAATGTTGCCAGCTCTTCTTCGCTGAATACCGCATCTGTAATTATTTCCTTCATTACAGGAAGCAATACAGGCAAGTGTTTGCTCAATGTATGCAGCGAAACAGTAGCTGTTTCGTTGTAACAGGCCCTGGTGCAGTAAGCACCATAGTATTCAAAATGCTCATTTATTTGAAAAGCAGTTTTTGTACTTGTGCCATTTTTTAATAAATGATTGGTGGCTGCTGCAACGGTATGTTGTGTTTCGTAACTGTTACCTGCAAAAAACACCAATTCAATCTGCAATACATCTTGTGCACCAGCATTGATGGCAAAAACTTCTACGCCATTATCCAGTACAAATTTGTCATAGGGTTTTAAGTGCAGGTTAAATTCAATAGCATCTTTTATATGTGGAGCCTTTGTTCTGTTGAGCATTATTTAAATTCGGATATTTAAAGTAAGTATTTATTTATATAAGCTGCTTTGCTGCTTAATTCTCGGCAAAATAATAAACGGTATTGCTGTTGTTGTTATCAAATACAATTCTGCTTTCTGCAATCAATTCTTCTGCTGTTACAGCCTGGTATCTTTCCAGCTCTGTATTCATCAAATTAGCATCGCCCAACAGTTCGTACATTGCAAGACTGGTGGCCCGGCTCATCACACTCATGTCTTCAAAAGCCAGCATACTTTCGGTTTTATTTTTAACCTTTTGCAGTTCATCATCTGTAATGCCTTCATCCAGCAAACGTTGAATTTCTTCCATTACGGCTGCATCGGCCAATTTCATATCCACTCCATTTACCAGTTTACCTTCAATAGAAAGTAACCCTGCATCGGTACTGCCATAGTGAGAACATTCTATATTGCTAAACAGTTTTTTTTCTTTTACCAATGCCTGAAACAACCGGCTGGAACCACCTCCACCTAAAATTTCTGTCATCAAATCACATACATAATACCGCTTATCCAACCTTGGATAAATATGCCATGTTTTGTATAAGGCATTGAGGGGAACGTTGGCTTTTACCTCCATAAGCCGGGGTGCTGTTTGCGGTGGCTCAACTGGTATATTGCGCTGGTATTTTTCGCCTGCGGGGATGGGGCCAAACCATTTTTCAGCTAACAATTTTACTTGTTCTACCGTTATATTGCCAGCAACCACCAATACAGCATTGGCAGGTGTGTAGTGTTTGGAAAAGAAATCTTTTACATCCTGCAATACCACATCTTCCACATGTTTTAATTCTTTGCCAATCGTCATCCAACGGTAGGGGTGGGTGGTATAAGCCAATTCCCTCATTTTACTGGATGCATCTCCATAAGGTTTGTTGATATAATGTTCTTTAAACTCTTCGCATACCACTTTACGCTGCACATCCAGGCTTTTTTCGCTAAAAGCAAGGCTTAACATGCGGTCACTTTCAAGCCAAAAAGCGGTTTCAATATTTTCTGCCGGAAGCTGGCAATAATAGTTGGTAAGGTCGTTGGTTGTAAATGCGTTGTTTTCACCACCAGCCATTTGCAGGGGTTCGTCGTAGTCAGCAATGTTGATGCTGCCTCCAAACATCAGGTGTTCAAATAAATGGGCAAAGCCGGTTTTGTTGGGGTTTTCATCTCTTGCCCCTACATCGTAGATTACATCAATAACCGCCATTGGTGTACTTTTATCTTCATGTACTATTACGCTCAACCCGTTGCTGAGTGTAAATTTTTCATATAGAATCATGCGGCAAAGATAAAGGGAGCAATATAAAACGGCAGGAAGATTTTTTAAGCCGGCTTTTAAAACTTGCTTGTTAAGCTAGTGTTAAGTTAAGCGTGAATTGGCAATTGTGAATGGTTAATATTTCACCATTGACCATTCACCATTCACAAATCGATACGTCATTTTAAGTTTAACATAACACTAGTATAGATTTTATTACAAAATGCTGATGGGTTTAATTAAAATCTGCATCAATTCACCATCTCTTCTTACAAGTACTTTTATTTTTCCGGTTGCATCCTGTAAAATGGTTTTGTATTGCATAATGTTATTGCTGAAATTATTGCCTACTCCTAATACAATATCATTGGGTTTAAGGCCTCCTTTTTGTCCCGGTGATCCCTCAGCTACATCATCAATTATGATAGTACCATCTATATAATACATTGCAATACCTGTGTAAGCATAATCGAAAGGCTCAAAGAAATGGCTATTGGGTAACAAATGAATTTCTTTTTGCGGATAGTTAATAATAAGATTAAACCTTCTTAATAAATCATTACCTAACAGCCCCCCAACAAACGGATACGATGTTACATTATAACTATCCTTAAATATAAACGTAGGTACATTCCTGAATTTATACCTGCCAATTTGTACCAGTTTTACTACAGTAAGTTTCATTTGTAATTTGCCTCCCATACCCTCTGCCTGTGTTATAATGGTTTTTTTTCTTTTTAATAACACACTGCTGTCATTGGCAAATGCCTCACTCATTAAAAAGCAAAGGCCGGCGCCGGTATCAAAATAAAAATTAAAATCAATTTTTCGCTTATCCCGAACATGGATATTCTGGATAGGTAAGGTGGTAAATGCGGGCCTTAATATAGTGCCATCCCTTGGATATTGTAATTCACCGGGACTGAACACTTCAACCATAAGACTGTCGAAATTTAGTTTTACAATGTATCTGCTAAAAAAGCTGTAACCTATTACGCCATTAATTTTTTCTCCGTATACACTGGTTAATACGTCGTAATTATTAATATGAAAATTAAGGTGGTTTATTGTAAGTCCTTGTAAATGTAATTGCTGGTCGTAAGCAAACCTAACCTTTCGTGCAGAACCCATGCCGGTAATGGTGGTATCAGATTGCCGGGAGACGATTTGATATTCGGCACAGGTGGAAGAATCAAGAGAAATGCCGCCGCTACCGGTATCCAGTATAAAATTAAACGTATCTTTTATATTGTTCAGTTGCGCCTGTATAATCATTACACCGCCACTGTATTGTTTAAAAGAAAAACTGGTAATAAATTTTGCCCCCGGCAATGGCTTTAATAATTCCTGTGTAAAACCACTTATAAAAAGGACTGATAAAAATAAGTTACATACAAAATGCTTCATATTACAAGCTAATTTACTAAATATACAACCTAATGAATGTACTTTTGTTGTTTATTACTCAAATGGTATTATGAACAAAGAAGCATTATTAAAAAAAGCCTTTAATTTTGAATGGCTTACAGTTGAAGAAGGCGTTTTTTTATTTGAAAACACTGCATTAACAGAGTTGATGTTTGTAGCAAATGAATTAAAGAAAATACAGGTGCCGCATGGTAAAGTAACCTGGATTATTGACCGCAACCTTAATACTACCAACGTGTGTATTGCTAACTGCAAATTCTGCAATTTTTATCGCATACCCGGTCATCCTGAAGCCTATATTACTGATATTGAAACCTACAAAAGAAAGATAGACGAAACTATACGTTATGGTGGTGAACAGTTGTTACTGCAAGGTGGTCATCACCCAGATTTGGGATTGAGTTATTATGTTGGTTTGTTTAAAGAACTAAAAAGCCTTTACCCCAATATTAAATTACATACACTTGGTCCACCGGAAGTGGCACATATTACCAAGCTGGAAAAAAGTACCCATAGGGAAGTATTGATGGCACTGAAAGAAGCCGGCCTTGATAGTTTACCTGGCCCAGGAGCCGAAATACTCACCGACAGGGTAAGGCGACTAATAAGCAAAGGCAAATGCGGTAGCCAGGAATGGCTGGATGTAATGCATGAAGCACATAAACTAAACATTACAACCAGCGCAACCATGATGTTTG
>JAYTTM010000278.1:0-7543 GCA_043745055.1 Chitinophagaceae bacterium
AGATTATCTATATCCTGCTTTTGTAAATGATGACACGTTGCTGGTAACAAAAAAATCATACAAAGAAATCAATTCATTTTATTTTATCATCAAAGGAAAGGAAGAAAAAATCCGGGTAAAAGATTATGTGATAGATGATTATTTTTCGTACAACAATGGCAAAATTGTGTATGCTGCTTTTCAATCGGATCCAAGATGGACGAATAGAGATTATAGTGTAATCCAATTGCTTGATATTTATACCAGGGAACAGAAACAACTAAGCTTTAAATCAAAATATTTTTCACCGGATATAAACACAGCTGCCGATGAGATACTGGCAGTGCAGGTAAATGAAGATGGCAGTAATTTTCTTCATCGGCTCAATGCCAGTACCGGCGAGCTTATCATGCAGGTGCCTAATCCCAATAATTATTTTTTTACCCAAACAAAATACCTCAATATTCACGAGGCAGTTTCAGCCGTTCGTCATCCGGATGGTAAAATGGCATTAATAAAAATTAATTTGAATAGTGGACAAACAGAACTGCTTACGCCTTTTACAAATAATGTATTGGGATTTCCGGTAGTAAAAAATGATACTGTGTATTATTCAAGGATGAATAATACACAGGGTGGGTTAACTGAAAAAAGCAAGTGGCTGGCAGATAGAATATTTGCTGTTGACATTAAAACTAAAAACCAATTTCAACTCACAGATAATATAACCGGTATTTATCAGCCTGCTGTAAATAGCAAAGGGCAATTGGTGGTAAGTGCTTTTACTGCTGATGGATCAAGATTAGCGCAAATTGAAAAGAATAATCTTTTATGGATACCAAGGCAAACTGCTACTGTTTATAGTGCTGGAATTATTGGTGTTCAAAAGGCGCTTCAACAAAAAGGTAATTCGACTTTAAATCTTTTAAAAGATTCCTTGTTGTTGATTAAGCCTTACAAAAAAAGTTTCCACTTATTCAATTTTCATAGTGCCAGGCCTTTTGTAAACGATCCTGAATACGGGTACCAGTTTTACAGTAATAATATTTTAAGTACTTTTTCTAATGATATAACTTACACCTATAACCGGAACGAGAAGAGCCATGCTGTTGGGTTTAATGCATTGTATGGTGGTCTCTATCCATTTTTAAATATTGGGGTTGAAGGTGTTTTTAACCGTAACATTGATACAGCCCTAGGCAAAGGCATACAATTTAATTCAGCAAGATTAAGTGCAGGGTTATCTTTTCCTTTTCAATTTATTAACGGACGAACTTTTAAATACCTGCGTTTTGGAGCAGGGTACTACATAGAGCAAATTCCTTACATCGGTATTGGGAAAGATATTTTTGCAAACAAAGCCCATAATTTTATCAATACTTTTTTTTCGTTCACTAACCAAAGCAGGCAGGCAAAACAACATATCAATCCAAGGTGGGCGCAAACCATTTTTATAAACTATAGAGATGCATTTACTTTTTACAAGAATCATAAATTGTTAGCAACATCCTCTTTATACTTTCCCGGTATAGCTGCTAACCATAGCCTGGTATTTAACCTGGCCTATCAAAAACGTGATCTTTTACCTGATTTGTTCAGCAATAATTTCCCTTTTTCAAGAGGCTACGAAGCGCTTAACCAACGCAGGATGTACAAGTTTGGGGTAAACTACCACATTCCATTATTATATCCTGATTGGGGTATTGGAAATATATTTTTTATTCAACGTGTACGAACCAATATTTTTTATGACTACGGTAGCGCTTTAACAAAGTTTGTTCGTGGAAGGTTAGCTGAAGTAAAGAGCAGGAGTACAGGAACAGAAATTTATTTTGATACTAAAATATGGAATTCGCTGCCGGTGAGCATTGGCTTCCGGTATTCTCGCTTGTTGGATATGGATTTACTCAACCCAACTGCAGTTAACAGGTGGGAGATAATTATACCGATTAACCTGATACCGAATTAGCAATAAGGGTATAAGCGTTTACCAAAAACAAGAAAGTCGCTTAAAATGGTGATCCAGACCATATTAAACGACTTTGTTTCTTGAAAACGAACACTGAAAACTGAACCCTATAATTATTTTAGAAATATTTTATTTTTAAAGAATTTTTACCTCGCTAACTATCATCACTTTTCTTTTTTCATAGTTGTTATTTATAAAGCTCAAATCGTGCCAAAAAATTAACTATTTGAAAATGAGATAGTTGAAAAATGATTAAAGACGGTTTTCTCCGTATTCTGGATTTACGGAATGGAAAATGGAAAAATGCCAGAAAATACAAAAAATACATTCTTTTATAGTTACAACGACTTTTTAGATTTGTTCAGCCAGGAAGGGATAGCCGGATTCGCTGTGATACGATGATGGTATTTGGAATTGTCCAAAACAAGAAAGTCGCTTAAAATGGTGATCCAGACCATATTAAACGACTTTATTTCTTGAAAACGAACACTGAAAACTGAACCCTATAATTATTTTAGAACTGTATTGTTTGTAAAGGAATCTTTTATCACTCTTGCCCTTTCCACTTTTCTTTTTTCAATTCCTTAGTTGTAATTTATAGTACCCAAATTGTGCCAAAAAGTAATTAATTGAAAATGAGTGTGTTGTAAAAATAGTTAGTGAAATATTTTCCACATTATAGATTTAAAAATTGGAAAATGGAAAATGCTACCGGGGAAAAATGGTATTGCATTAATTTACTCACAAGGGTAAATGCGAAAGGGAGAGAAAGAGGCTACTTCATATCCCTTATTCCAGAGAAAATAGGGGAGGGATCATTAACGTCTTTCAAAAAAAAGAAAGTCGCTTAAAATGGAGATCCTCACCAAATTAAACGACTTTACAATAGTACGAACCACTGATTAACCCTATAAAAAGATTTAATTATTACTGCAATAAAAAGGGGGGATTAAATATTGAGCTTTCCAAAGAAATGCTTAATAAACATACTTAAATTAATGAAGTGTAAAATTAGGTGAGTTATTGAAAAGGAAAAGTTAAACGATAGCGAATAAAGCCTTGCTGTAGTTAAGCAAATGTGAAAATTTTAAACTGATTTTAAATACAAAATCTAACGAAATGATGGGGGACAAATAGGATGAGTACAGGTTATTTAAAAATTTTACCTAGCCATAGTGCCGAGTATTGCTTGGTAAAATAGATAGCTGCAAAAATGTGCCATTTAAAACCCGGGTAAAATTTATGCATAAATACAGCATGGTTTTTTATAGAAGTGGTCCTTATTTTAATCCATTTGTCTTTACTCACACTTCCTTTGTGAATGTGCATCACTTTGGCTTGTGGTAAAAAATGAATTTTATATCCTAGCTGTTTAAAGTCCCAGCACCATAATGTGTCCTCACAATACATAAAGAAATCATCAGATAACTTTTGCTTTGGTAACTCTTGAATGATTGACTTTGGAAACAACATATAGGCACCCCATACCCAATCACAATTAGCAAAGCGTTGATGATCAAAATAATGGTGCAGCATCAGTGCCTCCCGCTTTGCCGTCGGTAATAATTTATATATTGGAAATACTTCCAGCAATTCCCATTGAATGGTTCTGAACCGCCGGCAATTGTATTGCACTTTACCATCGGGATACAATATCTGGCAGCTAACCATCCCTACTTCTTTATGCTGCTGAATATAGTCTAAACAAATTTTTGGTGCATTATTGAGGAGCTCTGTATCACTGTTCAGCAACAATAAATAGGCTCCTTTAGCTGCATTAACACCTAAGTTATTACCGCCTGTAAAGCCGGTATTGGTGGAGCTTTTAATTAAATTAATAAAAGGGAATTGCTCTTTAAAAAGATCCGGATTACATTCAACAGAAGCATTGTCAACCAAAATAATTTCATAATCAACCTCCAGTAATTTTTCTTTGATAGATGCAATACAATTACTGGTGAGCTTATAAGTATTGTAATTTATAATGATGATGGATAATTGCATGGTATCAATATCAGGCTACTTTGTAAAAGTATTTTTTGTTTTGGAGAATCTTGAAAAAGTATTTCAATAGTATGGCCATATTGCCAATATAGTCACTTACATTTTTCCAGCTATATTTTGCTTTGCCGGGATGAATAATTTTTTCTACTAACAGGCAAATGGCAAATACAGGTACTTCAAAAATATAGGCACTAATAATTATCAGAAACCAGCCTGCACCAAACTGCTTGCGGATACGCAACATATTGGATACAATAATTTGTCTGCCTTTTTTATTCCACAAATTTTTACCATTCTCTGTTTCTTCGGTGCTGTAATAATCACTACTGGTTCCGCCGCCAATGTGTGTAATTGCCGGGGCAGCAAACAATACCAGTTTACCTTGTTTGCGCAAACGGGCACACCATTCAATTTCTTCAGCGTACATAAAAAAGTCTTCGTCAAATACACCTGCTTTTGCAAGCACTTCTTTTTTTATCAGCATGTATGCTCCCACCACCCAATCTACTTCAACATCATGCTGTACATCCTGCACACTCGGTACCGTGCTTTTAAATTTATAACCAAGGTATCTTATCAAACCGCCAAGATAAGGCAGCGGAAGTAAGGTATTTAATCCGCCTTTAATAAAATGAGCGCCACTTATTTGAGTGGTGCCATCTGTATTAAGCAGTTGAACGCCACAACCAATTGCATCCGGATAATTTTTAAGCAGCTCAATACTTTTATTGATGGCGCCATTTAAAATAATTGTATCGGCATTCAGTATCAGTACAAAATTACCGTTGGCAATCTGCATACCTGCATTGTTCGCCCTTGCAAAGCCAGCATTATAGCCCATTTCCACCCACTCTACCTCCTTATATTTCTCAAGTATTTTTTCTTTGGCACCATCTCTTGAGTCGTTATCCACCACAATAATTTCGTAGCTGCCAGCTTTGGTTTGTTGCACAATGCTATCAATGCAATCCATTACCAGTGCACAGCTTTTATAATTTATTATGATGATGGATACATCCATGTTGTTAATTATAAGCTATCACATTTACAAAAGGTGATAGCAGGATACCATTCTTTTTTCCCAGCATTAAAATAACTGAATTTAATATTTTCGCCAGCAGATTCATGGCTGCAGTAGCATAATGCGTATCCCAATTCCCGGCAGAAAATTCCATTTTAAAACCGGCATTCGTTATAATTGTTGCGTATTCTTTTTTATTTAGCAAATGTTCACTCCAAACGCCCATGATGCAATCGCAGGTATTGCTGCGAAGTGTTGCATCTGCTTTGATGGTTTTTCCATTGGTGAAATCTTTTATTGCTTCAATAAAATCCTGTTGACCTTTTCCTCTCGTCAACTCAGTCAATTTTGCCAATTGATAAACCTGTATCAGCGGTTGTATTTTTTTTATCTCCTCTACCCGTTGCTGCCGGTAATATTTTTTTTCTACTTTTTTATGTATGTAGATATG
Organism: Chitinophagaceae bacterium; assembly: GCA_043745055.1. GTDB lineage: Bacteria > Bacteroidota > Bacteroidia > Chitinophagales > Chitinophagaceae > Ferruginibacter. Next base: position 5,425 of record JAYTTM010000278.1, read on the forward strand.
GTACAAACGCATTACCGGGTTATGAAAATTAGCTGTTGTAGTTGAATAGACAATGGCCTTGGGATTATGCTTATAAAGTACTGAATAAAATTTCGGTAAACTATAAATATGCTCTATTACATTTCTTGAAACTACTATGTCGTATTGGAAATTATTTGCCCTTGCAAAATCAGTTACCGCATTAATATCGCCCATAACATAATTGGTAATGTTTATGCCTGCCACTTTGCAAACAGCTGCTGCTGTGGGTTTCCAGTCCGGCAGGTGGTCATTGTAATCAAATTGTTTGCAGCCCAGCATGCCACCAAGCATAAACAACGTGCCCAGCCCTGCACCATAATCAATGGCATTTATTTCATAAACAGGTTTATTACAACGTTGGATTGATTCATATAAAATGTGTGCACTGTTTTGGATAGAAAAAAACAAGCGTTTACCTAAATGATGATGAATGAAATAATCATTGTAGGTGTCTGCAATCCCCAATGAATTTGTGTCAAAACTATTTAAAGCAACAAATAATTCATTGGCTTTTGAATTAATCAATACACCAAGTTTATCAGTTGCATTTAAAAAAAGACGCTGTTTACTGCTGCTGGCCATTCTTAATTTTTCTCCTCATTTTTCTTATAGGTATAATAGCCAAACCATATCAAAATTGCAAATAACAACCAGTTGGATACCATGGTAATAGTGTAACTGGTACTAAATACTTTCGGTTCAAATTTAAAATCAATCGTATGCTTGCCAGCAGGAATTACCAATGCTCTTAAAACATAATCGGCTTTGGCTATTGGTACCAGTTTGCCATCTAAATAAGCGTTCCAGTCTTTGTAAAATATTTCGCTGAACACTGCCAGATTAGCGGCTTTGCTGTTGCTTTCATATTTTATGGCCATGTTATCAAAAGCTGTTTGTTTAATAGTTGCATTGCTATCTGCAGGTGCAAAACCTGTAACGATATTTTTAAAACTATTGTCTACAACTGCTGTATCTGCCGGGTTGAAATCATTTAATGCTTTCATTTCGGCTACAGGCCCATTTACAAAATGAACGCCCTTAACAAACCAGCAATTCCCCAATGCACCCGGGTTTTGAACAGCATTGGCACTTTTGCCATCCGGGCTTTTTTGTATTAAATATTTAGCATTCAGCATGTTTAATACAGATGGGTTCAATTGTCCGCTTAACTGGTAAGTAGCTAAATCATCATAAATACCAATTTTTGCAGGATGATAACCGCCAATTGATTTATGAAAATAAGAGGGCTTTGAATCCTGAAATGGATCGCCACCGGACATGTCCAATACCCTGTAGTTGGGGTCTTTATCCTGCAGAATTTGTTTATCAGCTTCAGAGGGAGTAAACTGATTGGCCTGGTACTTATCAGCTGATTCAAAACTTTTTTCATTTACATAATGCATTCCAAAAGGGATCAAATCAAAAGCAACTAAAATAGGCAATGCAATTAGCACAATTGTGCTGTTTATTTTTTTGTACAAAAACAGGGCAATGATGGCCAATGTAAGCAGGGAGAATAGCAAAGCCCTTACAATATCGTTTCTGAAAAAACTTTCCCTGTCTTTTCTTAAAGAGCTAAGTAATCCTTTTGCAATTTGAGTATCGCCTTTACTTTGATACAATAATTCTTCGTACACCCTGTTGTCAGATTGGGCTTCATATTTTTGATTGATCTGCTGCAACTGGTTGTTTAAGGTACTGTCTTGTTTTGAAAAAGCGATATTTATTGCATTGGTGCGTTGTTTGTTTTCGTTGCTATAATCCGATGTAAAATAAAAAGCGCCAATGATTATAAATAAGGCTGCCGCAGCAATTGCGCCCCATTTAAATCTTTTTAAGTTTTCAGTGGTATCTCCGGTAATTACTTTTTCTACCGTCAATACCGCTATCATCGGAAACAATATTTCAGGTATCACCAGAGCCATTTCCGGTGTTCGAAATTTATTATAAAATGGCAGGTATTCGAACAGGAAATTATTGATGCCCGGCATGTTTTTACCCGTTGCCAAAATAATTCCAACCACACTTGCACTCAACATCCACCATTTATATTTGCCATCCAGCATAAACATCCCCAATAAAAAAAGCAAACAAATAA
>JAYTTM010000279.1:0-2059 GCA_043745055.1 Chitinophagaceae bacterium
ATTTTAGGCTGATGTGGAAAATTTAAGCCTTTTTATTCACAGCCTTGATCTTTTTTGTTATCTTTTTTGCATCAAGGCAAAAAAGTAAATAGAGTCTAACTCCATACCGACAAGCCTTTGCGATCTAAGGACGTAATCTCATAAATAATTATACCTTCCTTTTATTTAAGCAACTAAAAAATTTATTGCTTGAGTAAAAAGGCGGCAGTTAATTTAAATTGACAAAATTGTTAAAACATATTTACCTAACTTCCTAATCTGTTTAATCAATCACAAAAAAAACATGAAACAATCCATCCGCATTCAATTATCAGCAACGATGTTCCTCGAATTTTTTATTTGGGGTTCATGGTATGTTACCATGGGAACATATCTTGATAAGGTGTTACATGCAGATGGTATACAGGTGGGGGCTGCTTACAGTGCAATGGCAATTGCCACCATTATTTCACCTTTTTTTGTTGGCTTGATTGCAGATAAATTTTTTGCTGCACAAAAAGTTTTAGGCGTACTTCACCTGGCTGGCGCAGCTCTTTTGTATTTGCTTACAACCGTTAACAACCCCGGTAATTTTTATTGGATATTGCTATTGTATGCATTGATGTATGCACCCACTCTGGCGTTGGTAAATTCGGTCGCCTTCCGGCAAATGAAAGACCCCGCCAAAGAATTTCCTGCCATACGGGTGCTGGGCACCATTGGTTGGATTGTAACCGGCTGGCTGCTGGACAAGGTATTTAAAATTTCAACCGACCAATTGGTATTTACTTTTAAAATGGCAGCCGTTGCATCAGTGGCATTGGGACTGCTGAGTTTTTTTCTTCCGGATACAGCACCCAAATTAAAAGGAACCAAAACAACTTTTGCACAGATAATGGGAGCAGATTCTTTTATATTGTTTAAGGATAAATCGTTCGTTACCTTTTTTATTGCATCTGTGTTAATTTGTATTCCCCTGTCTTTTTACTACAGCTTTACCAATTTATTTTTAACCGAAACAGGTATGAAAAATGTAACCAGTAACATGTCTTTCGGTCAATTTTCGGAGGCATTTTTTATTTTGCTCATCCCGTTTTTCTTCAGGAGCCTTGGAGTAAAATGGATGATTGCTATTGGCATGATTGCCTGGGCAATTCGTTTTCTTTTCTTTGGTTACGGTAATGCAGGGGCCGGCGAATGGATGCTTTTTGCCGGTATTATTTTACACGGAGTTTGTTTCGATTTCTTTTTTGTTACCGGGCAGATCTATACAGATAGCAAGGCTGGTGAAAGAATACAGAGTTCTGCCCAGGGCATGATTACCATGGCTACTTATGGCATTGGTATGTGGATTGGTGCCATACTGGCTGGATATGTAAAAGATCATTATACCGCAAATGAAATTGTTGCCTGGAAAAGCGTGTGGATGGTGCCGGCAGCAATTTCGGCTGCTGTACTTGTGTTGTTTTTATTGTTTTTCAACGATAATAAAAAAACAGTATTTCATGAAGATGCTGTGGCGGTTGTTTAATTGAATTAATTAAAATATCAATACAGTTTTAATACTCTTCACATCAAGAGTTTAAATGGCTCACAAAAATTTTAGTATGAGTCGCCTTAAACGCAAGCTTTAAAACATTTCCTAACAGAGTAACATACATTCAAAACACAAAAATGTTTTGTTACAATAAATGCCTGTATTTTAGAATGATGAAATTAAAAAAAAATTTGGCATTGGCAGGCTCCCATTGGCCTGGTATTAGTAGATGCAGGATTGTCAATGGCAATAGATGCAGGTACAAATAAAGCCAATCATCAGTTTTGGTTTTGTTATGGAACTTTGGCTTTGATAATCTTTAATTCCGGTTTTTGTGTTTTTGGTGATGCTGTTATAAAGCGGGTTAAGGATGAAATGAAGGAGTAAAATCTTTTGTGAAATTCATTTTATTTTGCAAAAACTCTATAGCTAAATTTAACCTAACCCTGCATTTTGTATAGCCGCTTTACTCTACTTGTTATTTGCTAAAGTTATAGCCCAGTTTTAATTGCCAATAACCACCAAATGCATTATCAGCATTCA
>JAYTTM010000280.1:0-7511 GCA_043745055.1 Chitinophagaceae bacterium
GGGCGCATGATTATTACTTCCGATGCAGGTGTTACATTTTGGAACATCAAGTACAAAATAGATGTAAAGATGGAATGGGACTATAGCTTCCCTGACAGAATTAATCGCCCCATAGGCGTAGCAGCAGATGGTGTTTCCAGAATTTATTTAAGGATAAAAAAAGGTAGTGATACCTTACCAAACGTACAGGCAGTGAATGTTAGTTTAAAAAGATTTGTTGGCAGCGAAGCCAATACCCGTGGTAAACTAAAACCTGCATTGGTAATAGATAAATACAGTGAGGAGGCTTCTGATGCTACCGCAAGCGACATAAGTATGAGTGATGCAGATTTGAAAGTGGGTTTGCCCGGCGAATTTTGGCTTTGGTATGTTTCACCAGAAGATTTTAGTAGCGATACAGTAGGTACTTATGCCACTTTAAGAAAAAGATATGATACGCTTACAGTTATAGTTACTTATCTAAATAACAAGAAAGATACAATGGATTATAAAATTGGCATAGTGCGGCCACCAACTGTATTTGTACATGGAGTTGCTAGCGGCCCTGAAGCCTGGACAAGTCTTAATCATAATTATTTTGGAAAATATGTGCCATTTCTTACTAGCCCGCTGTTTACCTATGCCAATGCACTAAGGATGGATCCTCGTGGTTACTTCCATAAAAATGCAGCTCAATTACTTGGGGGAGATATTAGTGTTTACGCCGGTAATGGAGACAAGCTAAATACACTGCAAGGTAATATTGAAGCTATGAGGGGATTAAGATACGCAGCCAATCAGGTAGATTATGTTTGCCACAGTATGGGTGGCTGTATGATAAGGTCTGCCATCAATTTCTTTCCTAAAAAATTCTTTGCAGGTGCCGGCAGCCCTTACAAGTACAAAAATTATGGAAAAGGATTTACCCATAAAGTACTTACACTTGATACACCACATAATGGTGCTGGAGTTGCCGATGCAGGGGATCAGTTTCTAAAATGGGCACCGGCACCAATAAACATTTTGCTTCACAATGCTTATGCATTAAGTCCTGAATTTATTGGTTCCCTCATTATTCCTGTGGGAAATAATCTAATACCAAAATTTGACGCCTCAAACGCTACAAACAATTTACAATCAACTGAACTTAGAGGTGGCATTCGTTTTAGCCAGACGCCGGCCCCCGGATATGCCCCAATAAGAAACCATATGATATGTGGCGATGTTAACTGGGATACATATTATGCACTGGCTTCATTACCAGACAAAGTATTGAGTTTTTTTTACAAATGCTTATTAGAAACTATATATGCTACTACCTTTTACCAGGGGGAAGATGCACAATTTGAAACCCCGGCAAGTCAATTAGCAGCAAGGGAAACTTTAAAAAATATGTTAGCCCAAAACACGCAAGTAATGCTGTTTAATTTTTTAAACTACATTAACGAAAAAAGAGGCTTTTATAATTTTATACAGGATGGCGATTTAATTGTACCCTTAACCAGCCAAACGTGCAACCTGCCAGTTACGGCACCAAATGTTACGAAGTTTATAAATACTGATCCAGCAACTATAATTCCACCTAATCCACCGCACAATGCCTGGCACAGTGCAATACCTCAAAGAGATGATGTGGGGCAAAGGGTATTTCAATTATTAAATACCAAACGATCCAGTATTCAATTTGCTGATTTTTTCCCTGCAAATAACAATCCTGTGCAGGTAAAAGAACTTCGCCCTGCCCCAGCAAAAGGCATTCAACCAAAGCCAACCAATGTACTTACCAACGAAAGTTTTTTTGATACTACAAAAATAAAAATTGATGCTCCTTTTAGAAATTCCGTTTTGTATGCAGATAGTACCATCAATATAAAATTCAGGGTAAAAGACACAGCAAAACTTGTTTATTTTACAATAGATTTTCAAATGGCAGACTCTTTCAGGGTAACTAAAACGCTGGCACAGCAAAATATATTTTTTACAGTTAATTCATCTTTTACAGGAAGTAATTTACTAATGGCTAAAGCTGTGTATGAAAAAAATGATGGTTCAGGATTGGAATACCATGTAGATACCCTTTCTGTGTCAGGCAACAACCTTGCAGCTTTGCAAGATTTCAGAATAAAAGAAAACGCAAGTGTACTAACTGTTGGACTTCCTTTTTTTCCAGCTTTTGAAGCCAAATACAATAATCAATGGATAACAATTCCGAACAGTGATCCCAACCTTATCATAGCTGTTGATTCTACATCCATCGTTAATTATGTTGATTCAAGTGTATCATTTAATGGCCTCAAAAACGGAACAGCCATACTTACCGTGTCTTTTTTCGGTTTGCAAGATTCTGCCATTTTAAAAGTCGATGCAGCCTATAACTCAGGTTGTATAAATGCTACTGTAGCAAATGGCAATTTTAGTAATCCGGCCATCTGGAGCAAGGGCGTAGTACCAGATATTTGCGACTCTGTAATTATTAATACAGGCCACAATATAACGGTTGATACCAATTTAATTATAAGAGCCCTTAGGGTAAACACTGGCAGTACACTTACATTTAACAACACTGCAAATACTTTACAAATCGGTGAGACAGATGAACATTTTGCCACTACAGATATTTATGGCACACTGGCAATCAGCAACGGAGGCCTCACTATTAATGGGCGTCTTAAATTTAATCCAAGCAGCACCTTCAATATGAGTGGAGGTAAAATTACCATTGATGCCAATTCAGGAATACGGCAAATGAGTATTGCTGATAGCAGTTCTTTATTTGAGGCTGCAGCAAGTATGACTGCATTTAATTTTACCGCAGGCTCATTGCAAATAGACAATCCTCCATTTGGCGCAGCAAGCCAAACCATTAATTGCCCCTACGATTTTGGCAATAACAGCATACTTATCCTAGGAATAAATACTTCCACTATTCAAAGTAAAAATGCTGATGGTTTTGGTGGTATTTCTTTCCCAAATAAAATTGGCAAACTCATCATCAATGCCGGAACAAAAACTGGTAACCGACAACTAATAATAAAAAAAGCGTTAAACGTAAAAGGAAGTGTGGAAGTAAAAACTGGCAGTGGGATAATCATCCAGGCGCCTATTACGGTAAATCAATAGCTGATAGTTTCTTTGGGATAAGGTGGAATATGAGTGGCCTTCCTTTTAATGGGAGGCCATTTTTATCTCTAATAGTTAAAATATAGCAAGGGAGATTTATGTTGCCTGAAATAATTTACTGAAATTTACAGCATGCTACTAACGCCGGAACAACAAGCTGTTATCAATACTAATTACAACCTGGTTATTAATGCTGTTGCCGGCAGTGGCAAAACAACTACGTTAATTGAATATGCTAAAAGCCGTGGACCCAACAATAATATATTATACCTGGCTTTTAATAAAACTGTAAAAACGGAAGCCATACAAAAATTTACTGCTGCTGGTGTGTTTAATGTGCAGGTGGAAACAGCCCATTCGCTGGCATTTGATCACATCATTAAACACAGCAATTACCACCTGGTGCAGGGTTATAAAAGCTACGAATGGTGCGATATACTCGGCATAAAAACTAACGACCGTCACACTGATTTTATCATTGCCAACCATGTAAATAAATTCATCAGTTATTTTTGCAACAGCAAGGCTGGCAAAGTGCAGGAAATAAATTACCTCGATGTAATTAGCGATGCCAAAGCAAAAATATTTGTTGGTAATTTTTACTCAAACATTGAGCAATTTACCCGGCAAGCACTTGCTAAAATGGACAAGGCGGAGATAGCGGTTACCCATGATTTTTATCTCAAAAAATTTCAATTAAGCAAACCAGTTTTACACTACAATTACATTTTGTTTGATGAAGGCCAGGATGCCAGCGCCGCTATGCTGGATGTATTTTTAAACCAGCAGGCCATTAAAATTATTGTTGGCGATATGCACCAGCAAATTTATGGCTGGCGCTATGCCGTAAACAGTTTGCAGCAGGTAGATTTTCCGGTATTTAACCTAAGCAACAGTTTTCGTTTTGATGATGAAATAGCATTGGTAGCTAATAAAATTTTAGGCTTAAAAAAATATTTACAGCAACCGCCTGCCGTAAAAATTAATGGCGCTGCGGCTACTTCATCCAATGCTGTAAGCAGGGCTACGCTTGGCAGAAGTAATATCAGTTTGTTGCTGAATGCTATTGCACAGTGGCAACATGGCGGCTTAACCAAACTACATTTTGAAGGCAATATTAATAGCTACACATTTGCAGATGAGGGAGCTTCTTTATATGATGTACTTAATTTATACAGTGGCAAAACAGCCATGATAAAAGACAAACTGATTGCCAGCATGAAAACCCTTAAAGAACTGGAAGATTACATTGAAAAAACAGAAGACAATTCATTGGCTGTAATGGTAGAAGTGGTAAAAGAATTTGGTACACGCCTGCCCGGCCTTATACAGGAATTAAAAACCAATCACACAGCCGCTAAGGAAGATGCAGATATGATTTTTAGCACAGTGCATCGCTGCAAGGGTATGGAGTATGATGAAGTAACCCTGCTGAAAGATTTTATCAATGAAGACAAACTGAAAAAATATATTATTCAAATGGGTGGAGATAAAATAACCGAGGCTGATAAAAACCGGTTGGCAGAAGAAATTAATATTTTATATGTGGCCATTACCAGGGCAAAAAGTACACTATTTCTTCCACCCGAAATAAACCCATTGCAGAGTGTGCAGGTTGCACAATCGCCTATACTACAGGCAAGAAGTTCATATAAAAAATCAGGATCGTTCGATGATTGGGATTTGTACAGCCGGGCACAAAATATTTCCACCGGAAAAAGCAAAAAAACAAATCAGGGAAAAAAGTGGACGGAAGATGATGAGGATTTACTAATACAACTTTACACCGAAGCCAATGGTTTAAAGGTAATTGCCAACGAGTTAGGAAGAGGTGAAAATGCTGTCCGGATAAAATTAATTAACCTCGGTTTGCTGGAGGAGGGGGCTGATTTTTAAAATTTTATTTGTGAGGATGTGCAGCATAAAAAATTATGCAAGCCTTTGAGAAGGACTTATATAGTTTGCCAATTCCCGTGGTGGTAGGCCATCTTCACCCATTTTACCTGGCCTGTGTAGTTGCATTTTTTTTGCTGGGGATTTATATTTTGCACAATGATTTTGCATCAATATTTTCTCCGGTTCCGGTAGGTTTCTACCAGCCACCGGAAAATAGGTTTATTGCCCTGTTTTAACAGCAGTATCAATTACTGTTCAATCAAATTAATTGTAAGGTTACCATATCAATTAAACAAAATTTTTCTTTACAGATAAATTTATTATTGACAGGGGTAAATGATAATTTTATGCAGAAAATAAATCAAATCAACTTTTCAGTTTTACAACACAACAAAAAATATATGAAATTAATTTTTATCACCCTGCTTATTATGTTTGGATATACCACAACAGCACAACAGCGGGTAAATTTCCCTTTGCATACCGGCGAGGCATGGAATGATACAGACGGCAACAAGATTAATGCACATGGTGCTGGTATACTAAAATATAATGGCACTTATTATATGTTTGGTGAAATTAAAAAAGGTACTACCTGGCTGGTGCCGGGTCAGGCATGGGAAGATTACAGGGTACCTGCAGGTGGAGTTTCCTGTTATTCTTCTAAAGACCTAGTTAACTGGAAAAATAAAGGTATTGCACTTACTGCAGAAACCGGTAATCCGAATCATGATCTTGATACGGGTAAAGTAATTGAACGGCCAAAAGTTATTTACAATAAAAAGACAAAAAAATTTGTTATGTGGATGCATGTGGATGCAAATAATTACAGCTATTCACAAGCAGGAGTTGCCGTCAGCGATGCACCCGCAGGCCCATACAAATATTTGGGAAGCGTACAACCTAACGGGCAAATGAGCAGAGACATGACGTTGTTTGCAGATGAAGATGATAGAGCTTACCTCATCTATTCTTCAGAGTCAAACAAAACAATGCATGTGTGCCTGCTATCGGATGATTATCTTTCCCCCACAGCAAAATATAGCCGCATAACATCAGCTATTAACAGAGAGGCTCCTGCAATTTTTAAATTTAATCACAAGTATTACCTTATCACCTCAGATTGTTCTGGCTGGTCGCCCAACCCTGCCACCTATGCTGTGGCAGAAAATATGTTAGGAGAATGGAAGCAACTGGGCAATCCTTGCAAAGGCTTTGGTGCAAATACTACTTTTCAATCGCAAAGCACTTTTGTACTGCCCATGCCAACTAAAAAGGATCAGTTTATTTTTATGGCAGACCGTTGGAATAAATTAAACCTGGAGGATTCAAGATATGTATGGTTACCATTAAAAATGATCAAAAATAAACCCGTGATTCAACTACCTCAAAAATGAGCAGCAATTATTTTCAGCTATAGCGTTAGCAAATAAAAATGTCTAAACGCCTAAACGGCAAAATAAAGTAATCGGCAGATGATACGAAAGCTATAGATACATACAGCACTGTTAGCTCACTGATAGCCTATTGAATACAATGTCGAATTTTTAGAGTCAAGCTCCCCTCTCCTTTAGAGTATACTATAAGTGCGCTGATGTTTCGCTGAATAGAAATGGAAAATGTAAAGCTGATTCTAAATTAGCGTACAAGAAAAATGAGTCCACAAATCGAATAAGAAAAGAGCTTTGAGCTATCAGAATCAAGCTCCCCTCTCCTCTGGAGAGGGGTTGGGGGTGAGGTCGAATAGGCTTCGAAATAAGCGGATATTTTATAACCTGTAAAATCTCTTTTAAAAAAAGTGTATGTTGCTTTGTTGCGCACAAAGCTGTTAAAATTTTAAATGCACCCTTAATAACTGTAATAAATACATTTATAAATAAAAACTGTATATTCATTTTTTAAATCACTTACTTTCCCATTTAATTAAATAAAAATGCAGGTGATAACGATTGATTTTGCTGACTGTATAATTTTCTAATTTTTACCAGATTAAATAAATCCTATTTTATTAATCATTCAATTTGCAATCCATGCCAAATGCATGTCATTAAAATTGTGTGCTTTTATATAGATACCAATTAACTGAAAAAACATGAGTATTCCGCAATATAAGATTCGGGACAAACTACTGGTTGCAGTAGATTGTATCATTTTTGGATTTGACGGATTACAAATAAAAGCGCTTTTGATAAAAAGGGACTTTGAACCGGGTAAAGGACTCAATGCACTGATGGGTGGTTTTGTTAAAAGTAAAGAAAGTGTACAGGACGCAGCTACGAGGGTGCTGAATAAATTAACCGGACTTACGGATATATACATGGAACAACTTGCCTGTTTTGGAGACGAAGAACGGGATACGGGAGGCAGGGTTATATCTATTGCTTATTTTGCTTTAATAAAAATTGACGATTACAGCAGCGACTTAATGTTAGAACATAATTCCCAATGGTTTGCACTGGATGCTTTGCCTAGATTGGTTTTTGACCATGCTGATATGATTAAGCTTGCCAGGGAAA
>JAYTTM010000281.1:0-2055 GCA_043745055.1 Chitinophagaceae bacterium
CCCTGTTTACTTACTTCTATCTTTCCATAGCGACTGAATGCATCAGCAAAATCAAGGTATACAGCCAGTTTGGTAGTACCCACGCCATAGCCTTCATCACATCTTTCTTTTGCAGCTCTGGAAGCTACATCTCGTGGAACCAGATTACCAAAGGCAGGATATCTTCTTTCTAAATAATAATCTCTCTCCTCTTCAGGAATATCAATTGCATTACGAGTTTCATTTTTCAATTTTGGAACCCATATTCTACCATCATTGCGTAAACTTTCACTCATGAGCGTTAGTTTACTTTGGTACTCTCCACTAACGGGGATGCAGGTAGGATGAATTTGTGTAAAGCACGGATTACCAAAAAATGCACCCTTTTTATGTGCCTTCCAGGCAGCAGTTACATTGCTGCCCATGGCGCTGGTACTTAAATAAAATACGTTACTATAACCACCGCTGCATAAAAGAACCGCATGGCCAAAATGTCTTTCCAGTTCTCCGGTTACCAGGTTCCTTGCTATTATTCCTCTTGCTTTCCCGTCTATCATCACTACGTCTTCCATTTCGTGGCGGGCATACATGGTTACATTACCTAAGGCCACTTGTCTTTCCAAGGCACTGTATGCTCCCAATAATAATTGCTGACCGGTTTGTCCGGCTGCATAAAATGTACGTTGAACCTGTGTGCCACCAAAACTCCTGTTGCTTAACAAGCCACCATATTCTCTTGCAAAGGGAACACCCTGTGCAACACATTGATCAATGATGCCACTACTTACTTCGGCAAGACGATGCACATTGCTTTCCCTTGAGCGATAATCTCCGCCTTTTACTGTATCATAAAAAAGGCGAAAAACAGAATCACCGTCATTTTGATAATTTTTAGCTGCATTGATGCCTCCTTGTGCCGCAATACTGTGTGCTCGTCGGGGACTATCGTTATAACAAAATGCTTTTACTTTATAACCCAACTCTCCCAAAGAGGCTGCTGCACTGGCTCCTGCTAATCCTGTACCTACTACTACCACTTCCAGTTTTCGTTTGTTAGAAGGATTTACCAATTTTACATGCCCCTTATAATCATTCCACTTTTCCTGCATCTCCCCATTTGGTATTTTTGAATCTAGAGTCATAATTGTTGATTTGTTAGCTAATAAAAGTATACGATAGTTATAATAACAAATTATTTTGTGGATGGTTTACCTGCTATTGAATCCAATTAAAATAAAATGCCAGGGGCATGCTGGCAAATAATAAACATATTATTACCGTGTATCCTATACCAATTGTTTTTATGATGGGAGTATATCGTTTGTGATTAATGCCCATGGTTTGAAATGCACTGCTAAATCCATGCAATAAATGCCAGAATAAAGAGGTAACCCCGGCAATGTATATAACCACAATCCACCACTTGCTGAATTCTGCTTTCATTGATTCGTACAAATTATGATCATCATTACCGCCACCGTATAAGGAGATTTTAGTCTCCAAAAAAAATTTTGAAATATGGACAATTAAAAAGAATAGTAATAAAGTACCTAACAAACCCATGCTGCGACTGTACCATTTGCTGTTTTTGTTAGCATCAGATAGCTCGTATTTTACAGGCCTTGCAGCTTGGTTTTGTTTCCATAATAATAGCCCTTGAATAATATGAAGGAATAAACCTGCAAATAACCCAAGCTCCATAATACGGATTACCCAGTTATGGCTCATAAAATGTGCAGCTGAATTAAAAGTATCTCCGTTATCGTTAACAAAAATGCTGGAATTTACGCCTGCATGAACCATTAAAAAAGATATTAAAAAAAGGCCGGTTAGCCCCATGGCAAATTTTTTCCCGATAGAAGCTGTGAAGAAAGATTTCCAGGTCATAACAAATCAGTTAGTTTATATAAAGTTGCAAAAATACGTAAGGAACATTTATAAAATTATTTTTATCAGGTTTTTCACCAAACAAAAAACATCGTTAACCCATTCAAACAAGCGCTATCTTAATTGACGTAGAATCCAATTATCAACCTGCTGAAAAACGAGGTCAGGTTTTAAGGTTCGCCATTGAGG
>JAYTTM010000282.1:0-2053 GCA_043745055.1 Chitinophagaceae bacterium
TTGGGTACCTTTTACCTTTGGCAGTATATTACCGGGGCCATTATACAGTATTGCAGAAATAAACTCCAACGGCCAAAACCTTGGTACCGTTACCATACAGCCCTATTTAAATTATCCCGGTCCAGTAAGAAATACCGGTAACCAATATTACCTGAACAGGAATTTTGTTATTCAATCAACCATTCCTCCAACTGGCAATGTGGGGGTAAGATTGTATTTTACGGATGATGATGCCAATGCATTAATTAAGGCATCTGGCTGTTTTAACTGTGCCAGGCTTTTTAATGCGTATGAATTGGGTATTACAAAATACAGCGGCAATCCTCCGGAAGATAACGAAACGCTGGATGATAATTTCAGCGGCTATTATCAGTTTATTTCACCTGCAAACACCAATATTTATCCACATGGAAACGGCTATTATGCTGAGTTTAACATCAATAGTTTTAGTGAGTTTTGGTTAAGTAAAGAATTGATTACACCAGCTTCAAACAGTGTTTGTGCAGGTACAACTATTACCTATACAGTACCAATAGGTGCAATAACTTACCAATGGCAGCAGAATATCGGCAGGGGCTATACCAATATCATTAATGGCGACGCTTTTGCTGGTGCTACCACCAATAGTTTACAATTAATTAATCCGCCAGGCATTAACACAGGTTATAAATATCGCTGTGTAATAGACGGTACCAACAGTGCTGAAAACATACTTCGGTTTAGAAACCTGTGGACAGGTGCCAGCACTACCGACTGGTTTACAGCTGCCAACTGGAGTTGTGGAACAGTGCCGGACCAATATACAGATGTAATAATCCCGGCAAGCCAACCAAGATACCCAGTTATTAATTCCAGTACAAGTATCAGAAGCATTAAACTTTTAAATAGTGCAACAATTACTTTACCGGCTGCTGTTGTTTTGGATATTAAAGGAAAATAAGCAGGGATAATTAATTGAATACCCTTTAAAAATTTGCCGTGTTTTTTTTAATTTCAATTTATTACGGCTTCAAAAATCTTAGCGTTGATACGGGCAAACTAATGGATATTTCTTTGTACCAAAATAATATGAATACAGTCATCTATTTTATTCGTCATTTTTATTTGTAACATTGTACAAACAACAACAAATGGCATTACAACCATGGCGCACGGGCCACGTTATAAAAATAGCAGATGAAGCGGCTGATACCAAACGATTCTGGATTCAGGTACCGGAACTGGAACAATTTGATTTTATCCCCGGGCAGTTTGTTACGCTTGATTTACCCATTCATGAAAAAGTAAATAAGCGTTGGCGCAGCTACTCTATTGCTTCCTGGCCGGATGGCACAAATATCTTTGAACTGGTAATAGTTTTAGATAAAGAAGGAGCAGGCACCAATTATCTTTTTAAAGAAATAAAAGAAGGCGATACGTTAACCCTGAGAGGCCCACAGGGCGTTTTCACTTTAAGGGAAACGTTGGATGAAGACCTTATCTTAATATGCACCGGAACCGGCATTGCACCTTTTAGAAGCATGGTTCATCATATAAAAAATCAAGAGATACCACACAAAAATATTTACCTCATTTTTGGTTGCCGTACGCAAAGCACACTATTGTATTACAACGAGCTGGTTCAATTACAACAGGAGTTGCCGAGGTTTAGTTATATCCCGGTTTTGTCCAGAGAAGAATGGCAGGGAGAAACCGGTTATGTTCACCACGTATATGAGGAAATTTGTGCAGACAGAAAACCAGCCTATTTTTATTTATGTGGATGGAAAGGAATGCTGGATGAAGCAAAAAAAAGAATACTGGAAATGGGCTATGACAAAAAAGCGATTCATCTTGAAATATATGGATAGATTATAAACATACTGCCAAAGTGTTGCAATGATTAATATCATTATAGCACATGACCAATCCATGTTTGAACGGGTATTTTTAATTCTCATTTTTTCGCTACCTTGTCAGCATAAAAGTTACTTCATACAACCGATTTTCTTATGGGAGCGTCTTCGATGATTGTTTTAATTTTAGCTGCACTTGCCTTTTCTGCCATTGCCAT
>JAYTTM010000283.1:0-7487 GCA_043745055.1 Chitinophagaceae bacterium
AACAGCCTTGATTTCTTAACGGCTGATCCAGAAAATTTCTAGCACTTTTTATTCAAGGCCATAACCAGCCTTCGTTTGCGAACAAAATACTTAATCCTAAAAAAAATAATAGGATTTAGTATTTTGTTCGCAAAGTCTTTACTCTTTTTAGCTACTTCCTATTTACTTTTTAAATAATTCCAGTAAAGCAGTTACACCAATTACAGTTCCTAATGGAATGGCAGCAAGATCAACCTGGTAGTTACCGTTGGGTTATAAAAAGGTGCAGTCTTTCCTTCATTCAATGCTTTGGCATATAAATCGGGTTTAGCAGTACCCACCCATACATAATCGCAAACCGTTTTATTATTGCCCGGCACCAAATGATTAAAATCCTCTGACCCCATTATGGGTGCTGTGTTTGTAATGATTTTTTCCGGAGGTATAATGCTGGCAAGCGCCATGTTTACTTTGGCCGCTAATGCTGCATCATTTACCTGTGGATACACACTTCCCTTCATTAATATTGATGGATAGTTTTCCTTTGCTAATCCGTTGGCAACAGCAATGCCTTCATTAATTCTTTTAATGCCATCCAGCAAAATATTTCTTATTCTGTCATTAAACCAACGGAGGTTCAACTTTACAATAGCCGACGCCGGAATTACATTATTATCTCCCGGAATGAATGGCACCAACGGTAAGCACAGCTACATCTTGTGCAGCAATGCTCCGGCTGATAATGGTTTGATACTGCATTACTGCATTGCAAGCCATCACCACAGGGTCTTTGGTAAGCTCAGGCGTGAAGCCATGACCACCAATGCCATAGAAAGTAACATCCAGTTGGTCGCTGCCGGCAGCCCTTTCGCCAAAGCCATTTTTAATACTACCCGTGGCAATCGGCGTGGTGTGCAACCCAAACAAATAATCCGGCACCGGCACTCCCTTCTCATACATCTTATCGTTCACCATTGCCCTGGCACCGGTTAATGTTTCTTCGGCAGGTTGCGCCAACATCACCAGTGTTCCTTTCCAATTGCTTTTTGTTGCAGCCATTATTTTGGCAACGCCCAGCAGCCAGGTTACATGTGCATCGTGGCCACAGGCATGCATTACAGGCACTTCGGTTCCATCATCTTTCTTCATGGTTTTGGTGCTGGCGTATGGTAGTCCGGTAATTTCTTTTACAGAGTTACAGTCCATATCGGCAAGGTACATAACAATAGGACCATCGCCATTTTTTAAAATACCCACTACGCCGGTTTTACCAATACCAGTAATTACTTCGTAACCCAGTGCTGTTAATTCTTTAGCAACAATGCCGGAGGTACGCACTTCCATAAAACCCAGTTCGGGGTTTTGGTGCAGGTCCTTAAACATTTCTACCAGGCGGCCAGAATCGGCGTATGCCATTTGTTTTACCTGGGTATTTGTTTGAGCTTTTATTGCACCAATTGTAAAAACAAGTGTCACTAAGAAAGCGATCGGTTTTTGGTTCATTTTATTTTTTTAAATGATTAATGGAAACTTAAAATATCATTATTTTATTGTTGTTAGGGTAAATTATAGAAATCCTGTTTTGTTCTGTCTGACCTCACCCCAACCCCTCTACTATAGAACTGGAATCCATTTCCCTCGCTTGACCTCAGCCCCAGCCCCTCTCCTTCGGAGAGGGGAGCTTGACACTGAGACCTCAACGCTCTTTTCTTATTCGGTTAGTAGTCTCATTTTTCTTATATGCTTACTTGAACCAGCTTTGCATTTTCCAGTTCTATTCAGCGAAACATCAGCGTGCTTATAGTTTACTCCAAAGGAGAGGGGCTAGAACCCTTTCCAGAAGAAGACTTCATTCATTTCGAAATTTTTTATCCAGATAACAGTGGTTTCTTCTACAAATAACTCAACCACCATTTTTCTTTATGACTTGTTTTATACCGATCGTACCATTTGCAAAGCGGATATAAAATTATTATAACTGCTGCCCAAATGATGTACACGCCCACAAGCCCAAACCCTACGCCCGGAAGCACAAAAAGAAAGAACATTGTTTTGACGCTTTCAATGGCTTCCGGCATGCTGTGCCCCATTGCAAAAAAGTAAATGGCTGCCAGCAGATGAATCAGGTACAAATGCAGTATGTAATAGAAGAAAGCCGTTCTTCCAAAAATGGTGAGAAAATTTGTAAATCGGTTTTTGAAATTTTCCATCAATGATAATAATAATAACGATGGGCCAATGGTAATGCACATGTATAATAAGGAAGGTGGATATTTATATACATTTATAAAAGAAAAGAAGGTGAATAAACCATTCTTCTGTGCAGTCCAGGGAACAGGATCGCCATAGATATTGATGAACCTAATCAACACGAAAACAAGGATTAATCCTATACCAATACTTGAAATTATTTTCCGCCTTTGCACTTGTGAAAATTTTGGAGAGAAGAAAACGCCTGTACAGTAGCCAAGCATCATAAGACCTGTCCAAGGTAAAAATGGATAAGCAATAAAGATTGCATGATTAGGTGTTAATGGATATATAACATAAGCTCCATGGTGCAATAAGTCCCACCAGAAACCGGCTTTAAAGCCTGGCGCTGCTTCGGGTATATCCAATAAATTATGCCCCAAAACAATTAATAGCCCTAGTGCCAGCACTACTTTAAACGGAAGCCTGACAACAAAGGCTAAAATCACCATACTAATCCCAATTGCCCAAATTACCTGGAAGGGAAACAGGGAATAAGACGGATTAAACGTCCAGGCAAAAGCAATAATAAACCACTCCACAAAAATGAGCCACAGCCCACGCTTCAGCAAAAATGAGCTAAGTTCTTTTTTTGTTTTGCGCATGCTCTGCAGGTAAATAGATGTGCCGGAAAGAAAAACAAAAGTGGGGGCACAATAATGCGTTATAAACCTGGTAAAAAACAGGGCAGGTGTGGTGGTGGCCAAATTTAATGGATCGTCGGTATTGGCATGAATATGAAACATATCCCGAACATGATCGAGTGCCATAATTACCATGGCTATTCCCCTAACGATGTCAATGGATTCAATTCTCTTTGTGGAGGCAGTTACAGTTGGTTGCATGTTGATGATTGTATAAAATTTTGTTCGTTAATTAAATAATTTTATGGCCGCACCCGAATACAGTTTGTCAATTATTGTTTTTTCATTTCGGTTTTATTGCCGTTTGCAAAAAGCCAGCCTCTAATCATTTTAATGGATGTAAGTGGGTTAAAGAAATTTTTTAAAATTGCAGTAATACAGGGAATGGAAAAGTATCAGTAAAATAACAAACTAAGTCGATAAAGTCTACCAATATTTTTCTTTGTTGGATATTATCAATTGAAGCCAACTTTTCCTTTTACAGAGTCAAATAATTTTTTAGAATTATAACCTACGCCGTTTTTAAAAACGAATTGCGCTTTACGCAGGTCGCTTATATTATTTGAAGGGTCGCCATCAATAATCAGTAAGTCCGCAGCTTTGCCTGTTTCAATTGTTCCAATTGTTTTATCAAAGCCTAAAGCAATCGCACCATTTAAGGTTGCAATTTTTATCGCTTCCAAGGGAGTGAACCCGTCTGCTTCTACCAATAATTCTATTGCCCGCCAATTACCATAACCTGCGAGTGTTCCGCCGTTACCGGTTGGGTCAGTCCCCACCGTCAGCAGGCCTCCCATGTCATAAAATGCTTTTTCCATTTTAGCGGCTTTTGCAATGGCTTTCTCTTCGTCATTGGGGCTTTTAGCCGATTTGAGCACTGTATAAATTCTTAAGTAGAAATCCCTTGTATCTGGAGACATCGCATTAATTGCTGCCTGATCTGGCAGTGATTGAGTGGTAGTAAATCCTTCAAATACCGCTAAGGTTGATGTAATACCAACTTTTTTATCAATTAAATATTGAATGAATTTTTTTACCCTGTCGCTATTAATATCAAGGTTAGCTAACGATGTATCTGCTGCTCCATATACAGGGGCTTGATTTTCTTTTTTATCAGCTATAAAATCTGTACTGGCCATAAATCCATGTTCTAAGTTATCCATACCCAAAAAAGCGGCTTCTTTGTAAGTAACTATATCCAGATGACCTGTGATTTTCAACTGTCTTTTATGTGCTGCATCAATAGCTGCTTTCAACGTAGGTTGATCTACACCCATATATGCCTTAAAAGAAGTGAACCCCTGATCGGCCCAATAGTTTACAAAGGCTGCTGCTTCGGCTGGTATTTTATTTTCTTTCATTTGCGGAAACCGACTTGACTTTCCTTCAATGTACGGAGCCGTGAGTTCCATGTTGGGGCCGGGTAATACACCCAGGTCGATATCTTTTTTTATCCGCAAATCGGAGTAGGGTTCAATGCTGCCACAGGTTCTGATGGTGGTAGCACCCGCAGCGAGGTAAAGCCGGGGAAAGCTAAATGGCAATTGCTTTAAATGCAAGTACCGGGAAGGTACGTCGGGGGCTGAGATATACATGTGTTCATGCATCATCACCAAACCCGGCATAATAGTTTTGCCATTCAAATCAATAATGTTAGCCCCTTTGGGAATGATTGCTTTTGCATCATCACCCACCGAATTAATTTTACCATTGCTGATGATAACTGTTTGGTGGGGTTTTGCTGCATTGCCTTTACCATCAATCAATAACCCATTTTTGAAAACAGTAATCGAGTCGTTGTACTCAATATACTTTTTCGTTTCGTCGCTGAATTTTTGTTGAGAAATTACAGGTGCTGCTAATAAGTAAGCGGCAATAAAAAAAAGCTATGTTTTTTTCATGATTGTATGTTGACTGTTTTAGTGAAATGTATTGCTGTTGATTTTTAACTTCTTTTAATAAGTGTTGAATGCAGGTGCTTTATCTTCCAATGTTTTTTCTCTTTAACTAAAGTTACTGTTTCCAGCCATTGTACGGTAACTTGTTTGCCATCCCTAATTATTGCTGACTGAAGACGATAAGTAACCAAGGCTTTCGTATTATTAAATGTAGTATTGATGAATTCAAACAAATTAGTCCTTTTAAAATCCGTTGACTGGTTTTGGGTAATGGCTTTCAGAATAAGTGTATCTATAGTCCATACCTGGCCATATTCGTACAAGGTAAAATCTGCTGTGCAACTTGTTTTCAGGCTTACAGAATCCCGATTAGATAAAGCAGTAAACATGTTAATTACTGTTTGCTGCACAGCCTGCTGGCTTGGCGTTAATGGCTCTTGCGCCATCAGTTTGGCAGAAATTGTAAAGGCAATAAAGAATAGTGATATTTTTGTCAAAAGCATTATTTTATAATTTATTTTATTTTTTTTTGGCTAAAGCCAAAAAGGTTTTATTAATTTTTTTCTCCACAGGCTGAAGCCTGTGGCAAATCACTGTGGCAAATCACTGTGGCAAATCACTGTGGCAAATCACTGTGGCTAATCACTGTGGCTAATCACTGTGGCTAATCACTGTGGCTAATCTTGAATTGCCTCCTTGAATTGCCTCCAGCTTTAGCTGGAGGACTAATAATGTTTATTTTATTGACTTTAGTCAAACTAATCCTTAAATTTTTGGAAGCCGTACTTTTCAATAAACTCATCACACTCCTGTTGAAATGTTTTTTTATTATGATGCTCTTCCTGGTTTTTGATATACTCCCTTACCTTGTTTAATTGTGATTGCGAAACTGAAACAGCAAAATATTCATCCTGCCATTCAAGTTTTTCTTTGATTAAATTTTCTTTGTTAAACCAATATGCTGATTCTCCCTTTATCAACTGCATTACTTTGCTAATGGTTTGTTCAGTTCCCAGTGAAACCAGGCAATGGCAATGTTCCTGATGTCCATTTACAAAATCAATAAAAATACCTTTGCGTTTACCATTGTCTTTAATGTGAAGCCACATTGCATCTCTTATTGCTTTGTTTTTTAAATGCGGCACTCTGTTTTTTGTACTCCATACAAAATGGATATAAACACTTACATGTGGCATAGTCTTTATTTTATGTTAGCGATAGTTTGGCTAAAGCCAAATTAATCTTTATTTATAAATCCACAGGCTGAAGCCTGTGGCAAATCACTATGGCAAATCACTATGGCAAATCACTATGGCAAATCACTATGGCAAATCACTGTGGCAAATCACTGTGGCAAATCACTGTGACTACCCACTCTGATAAATAACTATGGCTAATCTTGAATTTCATTTATCAATTTCCTTCAGCTAATCTAAAGGAAGACAACCATTATCATTCTCTTCCGGTTTTTAGCCAAACTTATAAAACAGCC
The DNA here is from genome assembly GCA_043745055.1 of Chitinophagaceae bacterium. Lineage (GTDB taxonomy): Bacteria > Bacteroidota > Bacteroidia > Chitinophagales > Chitinophagaceae > Ferruginibacter. The sequence continues at coordinate 6,264 of JAYTTM010000283.1, forward strand.
TTCCCACCGGATATAACAGATATCGTTCATCATAAAATTTTGTTTTACTGTAAAACCAGGTGAGGATTGCATTTTGATCATTGGCAAAAACTTTATCTGCTGCTTTCTTCTCCTCAAATTCTTTTTGCAAAGCAGGAGAATCTTCCAGCATTTTTTTCGCCATAGGTTCCATTATATAAGGTTCAATATATTCGGTTCGCTGAAAAATTGACTGAAAAAATCCCCAGCTGAAATAAGAATCTTTTGAAACAGGTTCCAGCAACAACATGGCAAGGTGGCCCAACGGTTGATTGGTGGAAATATAGACGGAGCCTTTAGGAAATACCTGCTTTCTTGTTTCGGTTTTTGTTGTGCCGCTCACTTGCATATGTCCTTCAAACGGTTCCAATTGATGATTGTCGTCGCCGTAAACATATTTGGTAATACGGTACATTTCTACGACCACTTCACGGGGTTCATTTATTACTTCCATTTTAATACCATGCAATTTTAATCTTGCAATTACATCATCGCATGATGGCGGAATCCAGTATCCTTTTGGGCGGGTGATAAAATCAGTTGGTTCTGTTCCTTTATAATTTACAATCTTCATGGTGATGGGTTTACCCAGCCATTCCACATAATCGGCATTGGTTACCGGTGATTTTGAAATACGGGAGGCTATGCCTAATAAATTAATACTATCTGCCGGCGCAGCTGCATCACCTGCGATTTTTACATTGGCAGTTCTCTCAAAATTTACCATTTCATTCATTTGAGGAACTTTCCATGCCATCGGAACTTTGGCCAAACGGATGGCCTTATCCTTTTCAGTAATTTCTTTAAGCATTCGGCCTTGTGTTGCTAATAGTTTTAATGTACTTTCTAATAAAACATAAGTACCCAATACCCGTTGCTTAAATGGTTTTAAAGAATGATTTTCTACAAGTATAGAAGCCATGTGCCGCATGTTGCCATAGCTATCAGAAAATCTTGGACCTCCGGCAGTCAATACATTGCCTTTTGAAAAATCTATATCATTCAATGCAGTTAACAACTGACCGGGAATATGGCCATTTGCCGTTAAATCTTTATCGGCTGCAGGTTTATAAATCGTTTCCAGCCATTGAGCTATGCCTGGCGAATTACCCTGCAGGCCAAGGCCGCCAAAAGTAATATCATACTGATAATCCACACCATCTGTTACATGAATATCCATGTACAAAACAGGATCATATTCATTCA
>JAYTTM010000284.1:0-2051 GCA_043745055.1 Chitinophagaceae bacterium
TTCATAATCGAATTTTTGTAACTGTGCATTTTTGGTAATATCAATTAGCACCGGGCCTGGACGGCCACTGCCGGCAATGTAAAATGCCTTGGCTAATACTGCAGGAATTTCTGTAGCATCTGTTACCTGGTAATTCCATTTGGTAACAGGTGTGGTAATGTTGATTACATCTGTTTCCTGAAAAGCATCTGTACCTAATAAATGCGCAAATACTTGTCCGGTAATACATACAACAGCCGTAGAATCTATCATTGCATCTGCCAAACCCGTTACCAGGTTAGTTGCACCAGGACCGCTTGTGGCAAATACTACACCTGTTCTGCCACTGGCTCTTGCGTAACCTTGTGCAGCATGAATAGCACCTTGCTCATGGCGAACTAAAATATGTTGCAACCTATCATTGTAATCATACAATGCATCGTAAATGGGCATTATTGCCCCACCCGGGTATCCAAATATTGTAGTAACATTTTCCTGGATCAATGCATCAAGAACAGCCTCGGAACCACTAACAGCCCCCCTGCCCGCCAAAGGGGGGCTCTTGAAAACTGCTGTTGCAGGCTCATTTATTTTTTCAAGTACTTCCATTTCCTGGTATTTTAAATCTCATTAATTAATTATATTTTTCATAAGCCGCTGCTTTGGAGGTGTTTGGGGAGGCTACTCATCAGTTACACAACCTTCACTTGCATCCTTTACACACATTGCATATTTATACAGCACACCTTTTGTTACTTTCAATGCAGGTTGTTGCCATTTACTTCTGCGTTCAGCAATAATTTCATCGCTTACTTTAAGCGTCATCTTTTTGGTGGCAACATCAATTTCAATAATATCATTGTCTTCTACCAGTGCAATCAATCCACCTTCAAAAGCCTCTGGTGTAATATGGCCCACAACGAAACCATGAGATCCACCACTAAATCTTCCATCAGTAATTAAGGCCACATCGTTTCCCAAACCTGCCCCCATAATAGCAGAAGTTGGTTTCAGCATTTCCGGCATTCCTGGTGCACCTTTGGGTCCTTCGTTTCTTATCACAACAACATCACCTTTTTTTACCCTGCCGCTTGCAATGCCCGCCACTAAATCTTTTTCGCCATTAAATACGCTGGCTGGTCCTTCAAAACGTTCGCCTTCTTTACCGCTTATTTTTGCAACACTACCTTTTTCTGCAAGGTTACCATACAATATTTGTAAATGTCCTGTTGCTTTTAAAGGGCGCTCAATTGGGTAAATTATTTTTTGAGTTTCAAAATTTAAATCCGCAACCCCTGCTAAATTCTCTGCAACCGTTTTGCCGGTTACTGTGAGGCAATCGCCGTGTAAAAATCCAACTTGTAATAAATATTTCATTACTGCAGGTACGCCGCCATTGGCATGCAATTCCTGCATTAAAAATTTTCCGCTTGGCTTAAAATCAGCTAGCACAGGCGTTTTATCGCTGATACGTTGAAAATCTTCCAGCGTTATTTCAACATCTACACTTTTTGCCATTGCAATTAAATGCAGCACAGCATTGGTGCTTCCCCCAAAGATCATAACAGTTGTAATCGCATTTTCAAATGCTTTTTTAGTCATGATGTCTTTTGGACAAATATTTTTTTCCAATAAAACTTTGATGGCTCTACCGGCATCTAAACACTCCTGTTGCTTTGCTTCGCTCACTGCAGGGTTGCTGGATGAATAAGGCAAACTCATACCCATTGCTTCGATGGCACTTGCCATTGTATTGGCTGTGTACATACCGCCACAAGCACCAGCACCAGGGCAACTATGCTTTACTACTTCTTTAAAATCTTCGGGCGTAATAGTCCCTGCCATTTTTTTTCCCAAGGCTTCAAATGCCGAAATAATATTTAAATCCTCGCCTTTATAATGCCCCGGATCAATGGTACCGCCGTATACCATAATGGAAGGTCTGTTAAGGCGACCCATCGCAATAATAGCGCCCGGCATATTTTTATCACAACCTGGTAATGCAATTAATCCATCATAATAAAATCCGCCGCAAACTGCTTCAATACTATCTGCAATTAAATCCCGGCTTA
>JAYTTM010000285.1:0-2047 GCA_043745055.1 Chitinophagaceae bacterium
TGGTGTTTATTCTTGTATCAAAAGAAATAAATGCAAGTTGTGATGCATCCCAATAATTACCCTCTATCGTACCTGCCCTAAAAGCAGACCTCGAGGGGATCCACATAAGGCGGGTGTCAGGCTCGTTAACAGGTGCTGTAGGATGGTTGGTAGTCTTGTCTGAGTTATTATTCAATCCAGTAACCGCTTCACTCCAAAAGCCGCCTGCATTGGTGTTTTTTATTTCATTGCCTGCTGCATTACTCTGCTGCCAATGGTTTGCTGAGGATGGTAATATATTTTGCCATGCTTTTCCATCATGGTAATAAAATTGTTTTGCGGTACTATCATACAGCAGCAATCCTTTAAGAGGACTTGCAATAGCATTTCTTGTAGTGGTTGTTAACCGTGGAATTAGTATGCCGCTGTTGCTGCTGGATATTTCGAATTTGGCTTTTGGATTATTGGTACCAATGCCTACATTTTGGGCAAATAAAAATAGGGTCATGCAGTTGAAAATCAATAAAAAAAAGGCTTTTATACTCATTGTATTGGTAGGGTTTAACTGACGATTTTGAAGTTGTTTAGTATCCAAACTGACATATGGAAAAGTTTTCTGCAATTACAATCCACCTATTTCCTATGCTTTGCAGTGTGATGGAGGTTCTTGAACTGCTGTATCTTCTTGATCCATTCGGTCTATAAATATTTGCAGGATCTAAATATGTAGTAAAACTGCTCACACTACAATGCTCAAACAGGCAGGTAATTAATGCTCCATTATAATCTTTAATCGCTGCATATCCTTTTGCGTTCGCATCAGGAATATTGTTAAATTCTACTCCAAATCTTTCTCTGTCATACATACAGTAGTTAGTGCTAGCCCCAGGGCTTTGTATTATTTTGATGTTGTAAATTCTACCATTAGCCGATATCGGACTTGGTAGGTTTATATTGACTACTTTATTTACATCATTTTGCAAATTCACAATAATTGTATAGTCCTGATCAGATGGGCTATAATCATTTATAACTGCTATAAATGGCATCGAAACACTTCCATTTACTTGTAGAGTAGAATTTGGTGAAGCGGTATTTACGCCCATTCTTCCACCATTTTCTGTATAAATGTTTCCACCACCATAGGTGCTGATTCCCTTGCCATATACGGTTATACCTCTGGTTTTTTCAAAGCCCATTGATGCATCTGTGGCTCCACCGGAATAAAACCCGAAACCGCCATCGAATTTCATAATCATCTGGTTATCGAGGCTATTTCTCGTAATACCGTCAATATTTTCATTAATGTTATCATGAATTATAAATGAACCAGTATGGTCGTTGGTACTTCCATAACTGCCCATGGCTGTAGAGTAATCCCCCGATGCTACTGTACTGTTGCCCATTGCTGTTGAAAAAATCCCGGTTGCCGTTGTTTGCCCGCCCATTGCCGTTGAGACTGCTCCGGACGCTATTGTTCCATTGCCGGTTGCTGTTGAACCATTACCTGAAGCAGTAGTGAAGCTGCCTAAAGCTGTTGAGATTTGGCCAGAGGCAGTTGTATTTTGTCCTGTTGCAAATGAATAAAGCCCAATTTTTGATGCATCCCAATTGTTTCCTCCGTTGGTACCGTCATCGTAAATAGTGCCTGCTCTAAAAGCAGACCTTGATGGTATCCACATCATTCTTGTACCAGCACCACTCACAGGTGCAGCCGGAGGATTTGTAAAATTAGTAGAACTAAAATCCAATCCCGTAGCCGAAGCGCTCCAAAAGCCGCCTCCATTGGTGTTTTTTATTTCATTGCCTGCTGCTCCACTTTGCTGCCACAGGTTTGCTGAAGATGGTAATATATTTTGCCATTCTATTCCATTGTAGTAATAAAATTGTTTTGCGGTACTGTCATACAGCAGCAATCCTTTGGGAGGATTTGCAATACCATTTCTTGCAGTGGTTGTTAACCGTGGAATTAGTATGCCGCTGTTGCTGCTGGCTATATCTAATTTGGCTTTTGGATTGTTTGTCCCAATACCAACATTACCAGCGTTGGCATTAAAAATATCATTGC
>JAYTTM010000286.1:0-7468 GCA_043745055.1 Chitinophagaceae bacterium
GTAAATGAAATACCCGCCTGACCTGCCGGTATGGTTACCGTTGCAGGGTAAGTGTAACGTTGCGATTTATCAATAGCTACATTAACTGTAAGTGGATTATTGAAAGATCCGGTGTGGTTTACTGTAACGGTTAATCCATCTGCAATACCTTCTGTTATTTGATCGGATGATAATGCAAGTGTAATTAGTCTGCGGATGTTAATAGCAGTTTGCTGAATGCCAGTATTATTTGCCTGTGCACCAGCCAGTTCCTGTATAGTAGCACCAGGAATTAACTCAACCACCAAAACACCCTGATCGCCGATGGTAAGCTGTTCCGGCAGGGTAATAATATCAGTTCTCGGAATACTTTGATTGATATTGATTACGCCATCATTTGCATAAACGGATTGTTTGAGCAAAGTCCTGTTTAGGCCATTAACCGATTGTATATAAATTTTCTCTGTCCAGTTTACCAACAATTGTGCGCTACCCACATTTGCTACGGTCCATGATACCGCTACCGGATCTCCCGGCACCAATTCTGTTTGAGTGGTTGTAACATTTTGCACAGCCACATCGGGTGCTGTTTTTACTTCAACCGTTAACGAAGTAGTATTGGTACAAAGTGCTGAGTTGGGCGTAAATGTATAGGTAGCCGTTTGTGTATTACTAACTGTTGCAGGACTCCAGATTCCTGTTATTCCATTTTGAGAAGTGGCAGGTAATACAGGTGCAACACTGCCAGAATAGATGGGCGGAATAGCAGCAAATACAGGCGTTAGCACCGGATTAACAATTACCGTTAACAGCGGCGCCTGAATACATTGGCCTGCCGTTGCCGTAAACGCATAGTTGCCTGTGCTGGTATTGCTAACGGTAGCTGGTATCCAGGTACCGGCAATTCCATTGGTAGAAACAGCGAGTAATATAGGTGGCTGTGCACCGGCACAAATAGGTGCGATGGCCGAAAATGTAGCCGTAATAGTTGGCGTAACCGTAACAATCGTATTGGCCGAAGTAGCAGAACAGGCAGCACCTCCGGTTGTAACAATGTAAGTGCCGCTTGTAGTAACGGTAATAGCCTGTGTTGTTGCGCCATTGCTCCATACATTACCTGCTGTAGCAGATGATGTAAGTTTTACGGAACCACCCTGGCAAAACGATAAAGGTCCGGAGGCTGTAACAGTTGGTGTACCTGCTGCAACAATAACAGAAAGTACAACAGCCTGGCCATTGCCGCAGGTATTGGTGGGGGTTACTGTTATGGTATGGGTACCGGCTGTCGTCCAATTGATGGTAGCTGATGTACCATTGGCAACCATTGTTCCACCACCCGATAAAACCCAGCCGTAAGTTGTATTGGGGGTTACTGCACTAATGGAATAAGCTTGAGAACCTATACAAGCTTGTGCAGCACCAGTAATGCTTAATGATTGTTCAGGCAACCGCTGCACCGAAATAGCGGTACTACTTGCTGCACTCGTATCTAATGGTGAGCTGGCTAAAACTCTTACCCTATAGCCAAGTCCTGCGGGGGTATTAGCTGGTATGGTGGTATTGATGGTTGCATTGCCAGTTCCCCCGAATGAGCTAAGATTTATAGGGTTAACAAAGCTGCCATTGGCATCAGACAACTGGGCTGTAAAAGCATTATTGGAGCCGTAAGCACTGCTTACTATAAAAGGTATGGCCAGCGGAGTTCCGGCGCAGGCGTTCTGCGGCAAACTACCCACTGTAATGTAAATGGCGGCTGGAGGCTCAACTGAAAAACTTCCATTGCTCACCAAACTCCATTTGCCAGCAGCATTTAAAGCACGAACATAAATTTTATGATTGCCAATAGATACATTGGTCATATCAATCGGAAAACTCAAGGTTGTAATGTCAGTTGCCTGATTAACAGAAACTTTGGTACCGCTGCCGAACCCAGGATCAGCATCTACAAAATACTCCAGTGAAATAATATTGGTTAGAGGGGCATTGGTTGAAATTTGTTCTTTATAAAAACTCCTGGTATTGGTTTGGCTCCACTTTCCATTAGCATCTCTAAACCTGGTACTGATTTGGTGAAAGCCTCCACTTAATGTCGTAATATCTGCTGTAAAATTTACATTATTTAAATCGGTACCTGTACCAAGATTACCGATCGTTTTTCCGGCGCCAAAACCTGGATCTGCATCTATAAAATATTCGCCTGCCACAATATTGGGCAAGGTATTATTGGCATTGCCCAAATTCTCCTTATAAAAACTTCTTATACTGCTTAAACTCCATTTGCCATTGGCATCTCTAAACCGCATGTACAAATTATGAAAACCAGGGGTCAATGAAGTAATGTCGAATGTAAAACTGAGGTTGCTGAGATTACTGCCAGGTGGAGTATTGTTGCTGTTTACGGGTATATTAGTTGCACTGCCAAAACCTGGATCGGTATCAATATAATATTCTCCTTTCGTGATATTGGGTAGGCTGTTATTGCCGCTTTCAATGGCTTCCTTATAAAAATTACGAACGCTGCTTACACTCCACTTGCCGTTGGCATCTCTAAAACGGATGTACAAATTGTGAAAGCCAGTTGTTAAAGAAGTAACATCAAAAGTAAAACTGAGGTTGCTGAGATTGTTGCCCGGTGGCGTATTGTTGCTGTTTACGGCTATATTGGTTGCACTGCCAAAGCCTGGATCGGTATCTATAAAAAATTCTCCTGCTGTAATATTGGGTAATACATTGTTTACATTGGTAATATTCTCTTTATAAAAAGTACGTACCGGTGTTAATGACCAACCTCCTTTGCCCACTAACCTTCCGTCTTCAATTACCTGGTAAGGAGTTACCAATGAGCGTACATACAGGTTGTGAAAGCCAGGAGAAAGAAGATTGATATTAAACTGAAAGTTTGCCGTAACATCCTGTTGATTTTGGCTAATGGTTACAGGGCTAGCAGCCCCAAAACCTGGATCACTGTCAACAAAATATTCTACCCTTACTACATTTTGTGCCTGGGTTTGAATAAATGCTGTACATGTAAATACAAGTATGCTGACTGTTTTTTTTATAAAGAGTTGAAATCGGTTCATAACGTGTGGGTGTTATTATGCACTACAGTAGGTTGGTTAAAACTGCTGTTAACAGGCATTATTTTAAGCCATCTTTGGTGTTAGCAGCAACTATATTCTCTATTAAACCAGATTGTTATTGGGAGGGTGGCGTGGTCCTTTTCGCCGTGGTTGTTGCAGTCACCAATCACTATTTCTTAATTATTCGACCGCACTTTCACCTGTACATCTATAGGATCGCTGTTGCTGCCTACCGGTTGGTTGGCAAAGAAATAAATAGATGGAATGGCTGGGATGCCCGACAATACATAAGACCCAGAACCGCCGAACATTCCGCAGTCAACCGGGTTTTGGACAGTGCTCCCGTAACCTGCACCTTTAGCGGGTGAGCCGGCTTTTAATTTAAAATAGCCATCATAAGAACCAGTAGATTCAAATACTGTGGCCATGTCAATATTTTGCTTGTTGCCATCTGTGTTGCTAAATTGTGTACCATTCCCTACATTATTAGAAATAAGATTTCCGGAGCCTCCTAAATAACCTAAAAACATAATGTTATTAGTGATATTGCTGTTATACGCTGTTACTGTGCCACGGCGAAAAATATTATTTTTAATAATAGCAACTGTATTGGCATGAAGTTGTACGCAGTCATTAGTTACTGCTTCACCATAATAAGCATTATGAGCTAAAAAATTATTCGATATTAAAATACCTGTAGAAGCAGCATTGTTCTGAACCATCAATGCGTAATTCTGGGTTATAAAAATGTTACTGGCGCCGCTGCTTATGTACACAATTCCTACACCCCAATCCGCAATAGCTCCATTAAAACTTGCAAAGTGATTTCTTCTGATGACAATATCATTTACACCATTTATACTTACAGCACTGCCATTTAAAGACAGTCCTTCAATTGATGTGCCTTCTGACCCGGCATTCAACGTAAGTCCATCAACTTTTGATGGTAACGTAAATGCCTGCAAACCCTGGTTTACATCTAAAAAATAACCCGTACCAATAATCGCCAGTTTCTTAACGCAAGTAATAGCGCCATAACTTGTTGGCGAACTTTCCAAATACAAAGTATCACCCGACGCAGCACCATCATGTGCTGCCTGCAAGGTGGTAAAGTTGGCTGTAACGCCTATGTTGTTGTTCACCCGCCATATTTTTGCAAAAGAAATGCTGCAGGTAAGTGTGGCAGCTACACTCAGGATTAATAACTTTTTCATATCAGTTGTTGTTTTTATTTTTAAAATGGTTGCTTGCATTAATAAATTAGGTCCAATAGAATAACGGGCTTTAGTAGCATATTGAAAATTAAATGACAGTTAGTTACCTGGGGTTGGATGGCAGTCAGTTGAATATTGGAGTGCTGTTAAACGGCTTTTAAAAAAGATGACTTTTACAAGGCATCAATGGGAATTGTAAGGGGCAAGATGATTTAAGAGGTAAAGATGGATGTTATTTTTCAAAATAGCAATACCCTTTTTGGGTGATATTGTAAACTTTTTTAAAAATAAATAAACTTCATTTGTAAGTGCTATTGTTCACAATAGTATAATTTTAATTTCCTGTTGAACCGGGCCGAAAAAATGATATTGCTAATCGGGATAATAAAATTCATTTGCACTACTTCATATATTGGCAGTTTTAAAATTATGGCTTTTTATTTTCTTTAACTTATTAAACTGAAAGGTTTGAGAAAGTTGACCGTATATAGCTTTAAGTAGGGTGAAAATTCAATGTATGGCTTTAACCTCATTTTTTAATAGCTCTTTTGTATAAAAAAATAACTTTTTGTAATAGAAATGAGTTTACTAACATCTTTTAAAACCTTTACTAATTATTTATCTTATTAAATCATTTAAAATGCGGAATAATTTATCACTAATCATCGGAACAGCTTTAGTAATGCTGTGCGGCTGCGGAACAGCCCAATCAAAAAAAGCTGCCTATCAATCTTCACCAATTAAGGACAGCAAAACAAATTTTCCTATCAACTTAACGGAAGCACAGTGGAAGGAAAGGCTTACACCTAATCAGTTTTATATTCTGCGGCAGGAAGGTACAGAGCGTGCAGGAACTGGCAAGTACGATCATTTTTATAAAAAAGGAATTTATTATTCTGCAGCTACTTTACAACCGTTGTTTAGTTCGGAAACGAAATTTGACTCCGGTACCGGATGGCCAAGTTTTTACGCACCCATTACGCCTGATGCAGTAATGCTTGTGAATGACGGAAGTGGCGGCATGGAACGCTGGGCTGTTGTTGACAGTAAAAGCGGCTCTCATCTCGGACATGTATTTGATGATGGACCCAAGCCAACGGGTAAACGTTTTTGTATGAATTCTGATGCCCTCATTTTTGTACCGGAAGGTGGCAAACCTCCCGTAAATTCTAAACAACAATAAAAATTTATTTTATGAAATTATTATTAGCAGCTTGCACATTTTGTTTAATTTTTAGTTCCTGCGCCCAGTCTCAACAAAAGGCGGTGAACATTCCAAAGGGAATTGAAAAAGTTACCTCTTCCAACGAAGCTGTGGCCTATTTTGCAGAAGGATGTTTCTGGCATTCAGAAATTGTATTCCAAAGTTTAGCAGGCGTAAGAGATGCTGTATCCGGCTATGCCGGTGGTAAAACAAAAAACCCCAGTTATGATGATGTAACTACAGGCGAAACAGGACATGCTGAAACTGTGCAGGTTTTTTATGATCCCCAAAAGATATCTTATGCCACCCTGGTGAATGCATTTTTTGCAAGCCAGGATCCAACCCAGTTAAACAGGCAGGGCAATGATGAAGGGACACAATACCGCTCAGCAGCTTTTTACACCAATAATGATGAAAAGCAAGTACTGGAAAAAATCATCAGTGATTTAACTGCTTCAAAAAAGTACAGTGGCAAAATTGTTACACAGGTAATTCCGTTTACCATCTTTTATACGGCAGAAGCTTATCACCAGGAGTACATTGCCCATAACGGCAACAATCCTTATGTACGGAATGTTTCCATCCCAGATTTTCAGCATTTCAAAAATAGTTTTAAGGGAAATTTTAAAGAGTAGATAGGGTAATTGCGAATTACTTTTGGCACCGTAACTTTAAGCAGCTAGATAAGATGTAGTGAATGTCATGAAAATAAAATTTGTATCATTTATCCTGATTGCTGCCGCAGGCATATTGATTGTTGGCATGGGGTTTAAAACAATGCAGGCATCTTCAAAACAACCACAGCCCACTGTTGTAAATGGATTTGCTTTGGTTGAATTATTTACATCTGAAGGTTGCTCCAGTTGCCCAGCTGCTGAGGAAGCTGTTGCAAGGCTTGCAGCAAAAAATACCGCAGGTGTTTTAATACTTTGTTACCATGTTGATTATTGGGATAGATTAGGCTGGAAAGATAAATTCAGCAATGAGGCTTATACTCAAAAGCAACGTGAGTACGCTTCCGCATTTACCCTAAACTCAGTTTATACGCCACAGGCAATAGTTAACGGAGCTGTTGAATTGGTGGGCTCGGATGAGGGTAAACTTATTACTGCCGTAAACAAGAATTTAATGAACTCACCAACACAATCCATCAGCCTTGCCGTGCAAAGAAATGATCATTCCGTTGCCATAGATTACAGCATTGCAGGTGATGGAAAAGATCCGCAAGTATTAAATTTTGCTTTGGTGCAACCTGACGCTATAGTGCCTGTAAAACGTGGGGAAAATAGTGGCAGAACACTTCATCATGTAAATATTGTGAGGGCGCTTAAAATAATTGAAGGTGTAGCAAAAGGAACGGTAACTTTAGACATTCCTGTAGACGTAAAAGCAATGCCATTGAAGGTGATAGCATATTCGCAGCATAAAAAAAGCCTGCAGGTAACAGGTGCTCAACAGAAATTATTATAAGTCTTTTATGAAAGCAATCAGAGAAAAACATTCGCTTGCCATGCGGTGGACACACTGGCTTAACTTCCCGATTCTACTGATAATGATATGGTCTGGCATGTTGATATACTGGGCCAATGATGTTTATGCCATCACTATATTTGGCCATCGTTTTTTTCAATTCTTTCCTGCCTGGTTTAATAAATTTTTAGATATCCCGTTTCGGCTTGCCGAAGGCATGGCGCTCCATTTTTTCTTTATGTGGTTTTTTGCCATCAACGGCTTGTTGTATTTTTTATATACTATTATTTCTGGCGAATGGCGGCAGTTGGTACCAAACCGGCATTCATTTAAAGAAGCCTGGCAGGTGTTACTACATGATCTGCACATCAGGAAAATGTTACCTCCGCAGGATAAGTACAATGCTGCACAGCGCATTGCCTACACCAGTATTATAGTAATGGGTTTTGGCTCGCTAGTTACAGGCCTGGCCATTTACAAACCGGTTCAGTTTTACTGGCTTACCTGGCTTTGTGGTGGCT